>NZ_JAPTGC010000006.1 GCF_026891935.1 Methanocorpusculum vombati
TTATCCGCAGCATCCGCCTCTACCACGGATAACCCCGCGGCAACCCTCTCTCCCCCTTTTTTTCTGAAAAAATACTGGAAGCTCTGAACGGATAAGATGGAATAAAAAACGCGGATACCCCGGGATACGCGTGAACTCGCATTTCTGTGAACGGTGCCGAAGACACCACACCACACAATACTTCAGAAAAGAAAAGCCAGAGGAGATATTTTTCCAGAAAAAAGATCTACGAAATCATGTCGTGGAATCGCAAGCGGCGAAGGAAACAGGCCGAACGCATACCATCATTTCTTACAGCAGGTCCCCGAAAAGCAGCGGACACACACAACCGGCAAACAAAACATACCCCCAAAAAAAGAAAAAAATATTATGCCGACTTCATCGGGTTGACCCGGCGAACCATCAGCTTCACATCGCCCGTACCGAGAAGAATCGGCTGACCGACAATAACATTCTCCGTCACACCGGACAGCTCATCAAACTCATGGGCAACCGCTGCATCCAGCAGGTGGTTGACCGTAACTTCGAAGGATGCACGGGAAAGAACCGATTCCTTCTCACCGGCAATACCGTGACGACCGATCTGCTTGACCTCACCGTCCATGCACATAATATCTGCAACGAGCATAATGTGGCGGAGATCCACCGAAATACCCTGCTCTTTCAACGTTGAGAATGCCTCGTAGATAATCGCGGAACGTGCAGCTTCAATACCAAGAGTATTTGCAATCTCTGCAATGTTATTCGTCCGCGTTCTCGTACAGTCCACACCCTCGATCTCAAAGACATCCTTCAGATTGGAACCTTCCGTATGGAGAATGTACTCATCATTCTCCTTGCGGACCACCACACGGCGGATATCATCAATACCCTGCACAATCACCTGACGGACATGTTCTGCCAGCTGGAACAGGTTCTGATACGACTCCTCATTCTTCGGAAGGAAACGGAGGATACCCTCCTTTTCATCAACCACCACCTCGAAATCACGGTAATGGCGCTTGTCCTTAATCTTCTGCGGGGCACGCTCCAGAATTTCGGAGACCGCAATCTTTCTCTTCTTGCACACCTCGCGGTTAATCTGCACAATCACGCACATATCCGCAATATCCGTCTCGATATCACCGAACTCGTGCAGCGGAGCAGCCTCAATCTTCCAGGAAACCTCACGGGCCTTATCACGGTCCTCACGGTATCCCTTCTCCAGAAAGATCGTCATCGTCGGAGTGGACGGCTCTTTCCTGGCATCCATAATCTCAATAAGACGCGGCAGACCCAGAGTAACGTTAATCTCGGCCACACCCGCGTAGTGGAACGTACGCATCGTCATCTGCGTACCCGGCTCACCAATGGAGTGCGCAGCATTAATGCCCACCGCCTCACACGGCTGAACGCGCGTACGATCGTACTCCGCATTAATACGTGCCACAATCTCCTCGAACAGGTCATCCGTTACATCATGCCCCTCATCAAACTTGGAAGTAAGAATCTTCGTCAGTTCGGTCGTGGTTGAGACCGGCATATCCTCATCCACCAGACGGTGGACACGGGTCTTTAACCGGTCAAGATCAACAGCTTCCAGCTCTTCGGGAGTCTTGGCCTCAAGCCAGACACGGATCTGATCAAACAGTGTCTTCGGAAGAGCCCAGGTGTGCAGCATCTTCGCAATTTCGCTCTCCGGCTCTTCATCCTCAGCGTTCGGACCTTTCTTTCCTTTGCGGGATCTCGGTCTCTCCTCGGAGTCAGAGTCGTCCTCCGACTCGGACTCCTCCCCGATAACCTCTTCGATCTCCTCAATCTCTTCCACAGACTCAGGAATACCGGCTTCGTACTCGCCAATCACTGCATCTTCCAGAGAATCGCCGAAACGGTCTTCTTCCTCAACCGGCTCCAGAGGAACATCCTCTTCGAGAAAGGCAGGTTCCGCAAACGGTGCCGGCTCTTCTTCAGCCTTCTTCTTTCTTGGCGCCATCTTACACAGCCTCCTTTAACACAGATTCAGCAATACCCTTCACATCAACCGGCAGACCGGACGCGGACTTTGCCGGATCCGTTCCATCCTCACCATACTTGAACTGGATGATCTTTCCTCCGGTACTGCGGACAGTACCGTCATACGCGACTTTGAGATCCTGCAGAGCGTTAATCATACGCCGCTGCAGGTAACCGGACTGGGACGTACGGACTGCAGTATCCACAAGACCTTCACGACCTCCGATAGCATGGAAGAAGAACTCCGTTGGCGTCAGCCCGGACTTATAGGAGTTGCGCACGAAACCGTGTGCATCCGAACCCTTATCACCGCGCTTGAAGTGCGGCAGCGTGCGGTCCTCGTATCCACGAACGATACGCTCACCACGCACTGCCTGCTGACCGATACAACCGGCCATCTGTGCCATGTTCAGCATGGAACCACGGGCACCGGACACTGCCATCACCACTGCGGAGTTCTCGAAACCCAGGTGGCGGGATGCAATTTCTCCGGTACGGTCACGGGCCTTACCGAGTTCCTTCATCACCTGCATTTCCAGGGTTTCTTCCTGGGTTCTTCCCGGCATCGGTTCAAGATGTCCCTGCTCGTAGATGTTAATACGCTGAGCCACATCATCTTCGGCCTTGTCGAGCACATCGCGGATCTGCTTGTACTCCTCCTTTCCGAGATCGGTATCGTTGATTCCGTAGGAGAAACCATTGATCATGATTGCACGAATCGACAGTTTGGTTAAGTCATCGATGTACTCACGGGCACGCTTCATGCCGTGCAGACGAATGATACGGTTCAGAATCGCACCATCCATTGCTCCGACGGACTTCTTGTCAATCGTTCCGGAAAGCAGCTGACCGTCAACAATTCTCACATATGCATCGTGCGGACAGTGGGTATCCTTCGTACAGGGATCGCAGTTTCTGCAGCAGGTTGCCTTGTAGAACATGTTGACGTCCTTGGGGAGGATCATCGAGAATGCCTGTTTGTTGCTCCAGTAGGGAATACCGTCCTCAACTTTGCCCGGTTCGGGCAGATGCTCCATATCCGTGTACTTCAGCAGATACAGGAACTGGGACTTGGTGTACCATTTCAGCTGATTCGTCAGCAGGAAGATACCGGAGATGTGGTCGTGCAGACCGCCGATGATCGGGCCGCCGAAACGCGGCGAGAGAATGTTTTCCTGCACCGCAACCAGAAGTTCGGCTTCTGCCCGGGCTTCCTCGGTCTGCGGAACGTGCAGGTTCATTTCATCCCCATCAAAGTCTGCGTTGTACGGGGGACAGACCGCCGGGTTTAAGCGGAATGTTCTGCCGTTCATCACTTTGATGTGGTGGGACATGATGGACATCCGGTGCAGTGACGGCTGACGGTTGAACAGCACAATATCGCCGTCTCTGAGCTGGCGGTCAATCTTCCATCCCGGCTCGATCATCTCGGCAACGGTATCACAGTTGCCTTCGGGACCGGCAATCAGGCGGATACGGCGGCCGTCCGGACGGTTGACATAGTTTGCACCGCAGGGGTCGCGAAGCGTCGGACGGTTCGGACCGATCCGGATCATGGATCGGATATCCTCGATGTTCTGTTTGGTGACACGAACCGGAACGGACATCTCATTTGCAATGGCGAGCGGGACACCGACTTCCCCGATGGAGAGGTTCGGGTCCGGCGAGATGACCGTACGGGACGAGAAGTTCACACGTTTACCGGAAAGGGATCCACGGAACCGGCCGTCCTTACCTTTCAGACGCTGGGACAGCGTCTTTAAGGGACGTCCGGACCGGTGGCGTGCCGGCGGACAGCCGGCAACTTCGTTGTCCAGATACGTTGTCACATGGTACTGCAGAAGTTCCCACAGATCCTCAATGATCAGCTGCGGGGCGCCTGCGTCCTGATTCTCCTTGAACCGCTGGTTGATACGGATGATATCCACCAGCTTGTGGGTCAGATCATCCTCGGATCTCTGACCGTTCTCCAGAATAATCGACGGGCGGACGGTTACCGGCGGCACCGGAAGGACGGTAAGAATCGTCCATTCGGGCCGTGCAACGGTCGGGTCGATACCGAGCAGACGGAGATCGTCGTCGGTGATCTTCTCCAGCCGCTCGCGGATATCTGCGGAGGTGAGTTTGTGTTCGGTCTTGTGGACCTTGCCGTCCTCGCCGGTCTCGGTAACCACCTCAACGAAACTGGTCGGCTTTTCGAAGTTGATCTTGAACTGCTGATCGCCGCAGTACGGGCAGATGCGTTCCTTTTTGATATCCTTCTCGCCGATGGTCTCGGCAGAATAGGGATCGTCTTCTAAGGCGCTGAACCGCTCGATCTCCTCTTTGTCAAGCAGAAGTCTGCCGCATTCGCGGCAGGTCACACGCAGCAGTTTTCTGATGAGCCGCGTATAGCCGACGTGAATCACGGGTTTTGCGAGATCAATGTGGCCGAAGTGACCGGGACAGTCGCCCTGCTTCTGGCCGCAGGTTTTGCAGCGGAGACCCGGGTCGATAACACCAAGGCTCGGGTCCATCAGGCCTTTCGGGTACGGGAAACCGTCGTCGTCGTAGGTGTCGGGCCAGATGACCTTACAGACACTCATGTCACGGATCGCTTTTGGGGAGAGCAGACCGAACTCAATCTTTCCGATTCTCTTTGGGCTGGTCATGTTACACCATATCCTCCAGTTTCAGTCTGGGTGCAATTCCCATACTCTTCATTTCATCAAGCAGCAGCTTGAATGCGTAGCTCATTTCTACTTCGTAGATGTCGGTCTCGGCACCGCAGGCAAGGCAGCGTGTCGTCTTCTGCTTTGCATCGTACATGGCAACCATACCGCAGCGGGCACAGACGTACTGTTTGACCGCGTCGGACTCGTCGAGAAGACGTTCCTTTAATGCCATTGCCGCACCGTGACCGATCATCACATCACGTTCCATTTCTCCAAACCGGAGACCACCTTCACGGGCACGTCCTTCGGTCGGCTGGCGGGTTAAGACCTGCACCGGTCCGCGGGACCGTGCGTGCATCTTGGTGGATACCATGTGGTAGAGTTTCTGGTAGTAGATGACGCCGACGTAGATATCTGCCTGGAATCTGCGGCCGGTGATACCGTCATACATGACTTCACGACCGGTGTGGGCAAATCCTGCTTCGGCCAGTTCGTGGCGGAGCACCTGTTCACGGGTAAGCGTGCTGTTTGCAATATCCTTACCGATCTCTTTGTCGTTAAGCAGCCGCTGCTGTGCAAACGGGCTGTCGAAGATCTGCTGAACCGGTTTTCTGCGGAACGAGGTTGCGTTGACACGGGTTCCCATGAGAGAACCGGCTTTGCCGCCGATCATTTCCAGCATATGTCCGATGGTCATACGGGACGGGACTGCGTGCGGGTTGATGACGAGATCCGGGGCAATACCGGCTTCGGTGAAGGGCATGTTTTCCTGCGGGGTAATCAGACCGCAGACACCTTTCTGACCGTGACGGGACGCGAACTTGTCGCCGATCTCCGGCACTCTGAGATCACGGGTACGGACTTTGACCAGGCGCGAGGAGTTTTCCGACTCGGTTACAATCACGGTGTCCACAATACCGGTCTCGTTGCTGCGCATGGTGATCGAGGTGTCGCGGCGTTTTTCCACGGCAATCAGTTCGCCGGTAGGTTCTTCCAGGAACCGGGGCGGGGAGGTCTTGCCAATCAGGACGTCCTTTTCCAGTACCCGGGTTTCGGGGTTGATGATTCCGTCGGTGTCGAGGTTTGCGTAGGAACCGGGTCCGTGGGAGCCCTGTACGTCGTCGTCGGGGACTTCGATTCTGTCAACCTGTCCTCCGGGGTAACGGCGTTCCTCTCCTTCGTAGGTCCGGAAGAAGTGGGACCGGCCGAGACCGCGTTCAACCGAGGCCTTGTTGAAGATGAGTGCATCTTCAATGTTGTATCCTTCGTAGGAGATGATAGCGACACAGAAGTTCTGTCCCTGCGGACGGTTGTCGGAACCGATAAGTTCCGCAGCCTGCGTGTGCACCATCGGGACCTGGGCGTAATGCAGCATGTGACCACGGGTATCAGGCCGCAGTTTCATGTTTGCCTGGGCAAAACCCAGTGCCTGCTTAATCATACCGGCACCCATGGTAACACGCGGGGATGCGTTGTGTTCCGGGAACGGAACGTGTGCTGCTCCGATACCGAGGATCAGCGACGGGTCGATCTCCAGATGCGTGTGTTCGGGGGTTAAATCCTCTTCATAGACAGCGATGTAGAGATCGTCTTCCTCTTCAGCGTCGATGAACTCGATCTTGCCCTGGTCGACGAGCGTGAAGAATTCGTATTCTCCGGATCTGACCATTTCAATGTCTTCGGGAGTAACTGCCGGGACGCCGTTTTCGACGACGATTAACGGGCGGCGGGCGCGTCCGCGATCGGTGTTGATAACGATTTCGTTACTGTAGTCTTTGTAAGAGATGTTGACTTCGGTCGGGATCTGACCGTGCCGGCGCATCTGGCGGAAGTTTTTCGTGAAACCGACTGCGTCGTCAACTTTGCCGAAGAGAGCTCCGTCGACAAATACTCTTGCCATTTTCTTTTCCATTTACTCACTCCGGATTGGTTCAATGTCCATACTGCGGATGATGTGCAGCATCGCTTCTTCGTTCTCGATTCCTTTGCTGATCTCAACGAGCTGGGCGAAGTTCTTCACGAGACCGCAGTTTGGTCCTTCCGGTGTTTCGGACGGACAGATTCTGCCCCACTGGGTCGGGTGCAGATCACGGGCCTCGAAGTGAGGCTGGGACCGGGACAGCGGTGAGATGACACGGCGCAGATGGGAGATGACCGACATGTGGTCGACACGGTCCATGAGCTGGGATACACCGGTTCTGCCGCCGACCCAGTTTCCGGTTGCGAGCGGGTGGATTAACCGTTCGGTTAATACGTCGGCACGGACGACGGTTCCGATGGCAAGTTCGCGGTGGCGCATGCTTGCACGTTCCAGCTGGTACTTGACATCACGCGTGAGTCTGTTTAAGGAGATACGGAAGAGGTCTTCCATTAAGTCTCCGGCAAGTTTCAGGCGTTTGTTGGAGTAGTGATCCTTGTCGTCGATTCTCCTTTTGTTTAAGGCGAGATCGAAACAGGCTTCTGCCATTCTGCCGAGGAATTCGGCTTTTGCGACACGTACGTCCTTTGCATACAGTTCATAGCTTTCATCGCCCGGTTTTAAGTGGGACGGGATGAGGTAGTTTAAGTGCGGCAGGAGGTAGCTGTCGAGGACAAATTCGGCGCGTTTTCTCTGGTAGTCCTTGGTCTGGTTCGGTGCGAGTTTTTTCCCGACGTACATGATGCCTTCTTCGGAGGTGGCACATTCGGACTCTTCGAGGTTCTGCATCATGTAGGTTAAGACGTCTTCGGAGAGGGAGACTGCGGAGACGATTTCTTCGTCGGTCTCAAGACCTAAGGCGCGCATCAGGTCCGCAAAGCGGAGGTGACCGGCAACGGACGGGAAGCTGACGTCGAGGAGGTTCTTTTTATTTTTCTCGACGACGACGAGGGCACGGTATCCGCGGAACTGCGAGAAGACTTTGGATACATGGATCTGTTCGTTGTACCGTTCGGTGTATTCGGTCATGATCTTGTTGGAGGCAAGATCTTCGAGTGTCATTAATACACGCTCGGTTCCGTTTACGATGAAATATCCTCCGGGGTCGCTCGGGTCTTCGCCCTGTTCGGTCCGTTCATCGATGGAGAGGCCGCAAAGGTTGCAGACTTTGGATCCGATCATGACCGGAAGCTGACCGATGGTTGTCTCCTGCGGTTCGAATGCCTTGTCACCCTGATGGAGTGTCATGGTGAGGACCATCGGGGCTGCGTAGGTTAGGTTACGCAGGCGTGCTTCGGTCGGGAATAATTTGCTCTGTGATCCGTCCGCTTCGCGGACGATCGGTTTTTCTACTCGGAGGTCTCCGAGTTCAACCCATACGGGTTCCTGGTTCTTTCCCCGGTTTACAATCTCCGTCTCAACGATGCGCTGTTCGTTGACGACTTTCTGGAGGTTGTACTCCACAAAGTTGTTGAACGAGTCCAGCTGGTGACGGGCGACGTGCTCCTGGGAGAAGTACGCTCCGGAAAGTACACTTCTGTCAATCAAGTATATCCACTCTGGTTATTTTTTCGGCCGTCTGACCACAAGGCGGTAGGAGGTAGCTTCACCTGCTGTCTGGCTTTTGCGCGTGATGCGGATGACCATTCCCGGTTTTGCTCCGCAGGCTTTGACGGCAGGATCGTCATGATACATTTTGGGAAGGTGCTCTTCGGTAATGTCATAGTCGGCAAGGAGTTTTACAACTTCTTCCGGGGTCATGATCTGGTGATCGGGAACCATTTCATGGAGTAATACGTTTAGTCGTGTCATAGAGCTCCTAATTTAAGATCTTGATAGATACGGATGTCTGTGCTTGTGTTCAGAGTTCTCACCACATAAAAGTCTCAGAGTTTTTTGTTGACGCTTGTTCAGATGTCCAACGGACGCGCCAATACACGCTGCCGAAAGTCAATAGGGAGGGTTCGTACTCGAATCTCCTAAAAAACCATGGCGACGTGCAAGCGGGCCAGGAGGGAGTTGAACCCCCGACCTGCGGATTAAAAGTCCGACGATCTGCCTGACTGATCTACTGGCCCTTGTTGTCCTCTGGAAGGTAGCATCATTATTGGGATTGAAAAATATATATACATACCGGTTGGTTCGGCATGTTCCGGGCAGAGGGGGTTTTCCTCTGCCCGGGTCCCAATTACGCCTTCGCGTTAAGTAGGTTGTCGGTTCCCCAATAATAAAGTGTCGGGTTTGCTGCCGGAGGACGGGGTTGCCGGGGGTTAAGGTGAACCTCTATAATTATATTGATGAGGGGGCTATAGTAAGAGTAGATGATTACGGGAGTTCATTCCCGGTCCGGACGAGAGATATGATACAGGATTTCGAGCCGTTTCCCCGTGTCCGTCAGGCCCTTGCGCAGGGCTGCGGTGCGGTTACGATTGCGATTTATGTGCTGATTGCGATTCTTCTGGTAGTGGCGGCACTGATGGGTGTTGCGGAGACGATGACGCTGGTGATGACGGCGCTGGAGAATCCGACACAGCACGGGTTGTCGAATGTGCTGCAGGCGATTCTTCTGATTATTGTGATTGCGACGCTGGTGGATATGGTTGCGTCGTATGTCCGTGCGGGGCGTGTGCTGGTCCGGCCGATTCTGATTGCGGGTATTACGACGATGGTCAGACGGCTGCTGGTGAGTGATCTGACGTTTATTGATATTATCGGGACGACGATTGTGATTCTGGGGCTGACGGTTGCGATGGTGTATGTGGGGCGTGATGAGATGGAGATGATGGAGCATCTGAAGGATATGAAGCGGTCGGAGGATCAGTGATCCTTTTTTGCCGGTGTCAAAGTAAAAACTAATAAGGGACGCACATCCTATATGTATGATGCTTCATTCGGAAGAGGGAAGCATGAGGGGCCGTAGGGTAGCCTGGAATCCTAGGAGACTGGGGGTCTTCTGACTCGCGTTCAAATCGCGGCGGCCCCATGAGAATTTTTTCGATTTTGGAGATGATTTTGTGAGACTTGCACCGGAATGCAGGGCATGCCTGCTCTCAAGGGTTGTGGCGGAGGCTGAGTATGTGTCTTCGGATGCGGAGACGGTTGCGCTGGCGCTGCGGCGCTGTACGGAGTTGTATGATTCCCGCGCGAATGAGCCGGTCGGTGCGTCGGTGATTGCGGGGGCGGTGCACCGCTGCTGTTATGCGGTTATCGGGTCGGCTGATCCGTATGCGGGTCTGAAGGTGCAGGATAATGCGGTTGCGGCGGGGGTTGCAGAGGCGGTGCGGCCGATGTTGTCTTCGGTGCATGATTATGTTGTTGCGGCGGTTATCGGGAATGCGATGGATTACGGGGTGGCGGGTCACGAGATTGCGAAGGATTTTACGGGGTATTTCCGTGAGATGTTTGAGCGCGGTCTTGCGTTGGATGATACGGAGAGGATTCTTGCGCTTGCAGAGAGGGTTGTGTATTGTACGGATAACTGCGGTGAGGCGGTGTTTGATAAGCTGCTGTGCGCGGAGCTGCGCAGACGCGGGAGTCATGTGACGATTGTGGTGAAGGATCAGCCGATGCTCAATGATGTGACGATGCAGGAGGCACGGGATCTGCGGCTGGATGAGGCGGCGGATGCGGTGTATCATGCGGGCGGGGGTGCGCAGCTTGGTCTGCATCCGGATGTGTATCCGCCAGAGGTGGTTGCTGCGATGCGGGATGCGACGCTGATCATTGCGAAGGGTCTTGCGAATTATGAGAGTCTGACGGAGTATGCGGGTCTGCCGCCGGTTGCGTATCTGATGACGGTGAAGTGCGAGCCGGTTGCGCGGCATGTGGGGGCAAGGAAGGGGGATCTGATCGCGGTGCTGCGGCAGCAGTGAGTGAGATACACCGCACGCGGATGGAGATCGGGGTCTGGTTTCTGAAAAGGTTCATTATCTGCGGGGTACAATATATACAGAGTTTCTCCGGTGCTGCCTGCGGGCGGTTCGGATGACTGCTGCATTGCATGAATATCGTGCAGCTCCTGCGGGAAGATTCGGATTTTATGGGGCCACCTCCCCTGGTGCCGGGTCGGAGTGCAGAACTACCACAAAAACAGGTGAATCTACACATGGATTTCAACTTATCCCTGAGAAGGGCAATTAAGACCGGTAAGGTCGTTTTAGGACAGAACAGCGTTGAGAAAGTTGTTGCAGAGAACAAAGCGGAACTCGTTATTGTTGCAAGCAATGCGCCGGCACAGGTCCGCGCAATTATTGCCACAGCAGAGAATCTCCCGCTCTATGAGTTCAACGGCAGCTCCCGTCAGCTCGGCAAAGAGTGCGGTCGCGATCATATGATCAGTGTCCTCGCTATCGTTGATGCAGGCGAGTCTGACATTCTGAGCCTGAAGAGAGCATAATATGAGTGAGATAACAATTTCCGAAGATGCAATGCGCATGATCGCGCAGTTCGAGAACCTGACCGGTGCAGGTGCACGTGACTGTGTGGTGGATGACAAATTCGGCCGCATTCTCTTCGTTATTAATCCGGGAGAGATGGGTCTTGCAATCGGAAAGAAGGGTGCAAGTATTAAGAAGGCATCCGATGCGTTTGGGAAGAAGGTCGAGGTTGTTGAGTACAACCCCGATAAGGTCCAGTTTATTCGCAACTGTTTCCTGCCGGTGCAGGTTATGACCGTCACGTTTGAGGAGGACGAGGACGGCGAGGTTGCCTATGTTGAGGTCCGTGATGATGATCGCGGTCTTGCTATCGGTAAGGAAGGCAGAAATATTATCAAAGCAAAGAAACTCGCGTTCCGCCAGTTTGATATCAACAATGTTGAGCTCAAGCAGGATGAGGAAGAGGAATCAGACGAGTTCGACGACGAGCTGTAATTTCAGTTCGTTGTTTTCTTTTTTTTGTAGTTTTTTTCTGGAAGTTGTAGGTGAGTTAGTGATGAGTGGGATATCTGAAATAGATAACGCAGATGCGTCGCTTCGCGCCGCTGAGTCGTAAGCCCGGAGGTCTTGCTCCGCTCCCCCTTTCGGGGTCGCCTTCGCTCATCGCATTTTCTTAACGCTGCTCTCGCCCGCCCAGAGCCGGGCGGAACCGTGCGACAGCAACGCCACCCGTCCGCTCGGACGGGAAGGCGAGCGACGAAATGCAAATGCGATTCGTGGAGGGAGCGAAGCGACCGGGATTCGCACGGATTCGTGTTTCTTTATCCCATCCTGCCAGACTCCTCATTCACCCGCCTACAATTTTCAGAAAAAAAACGTTCCGGAGAAATCAACTAAATCCTTTCGCGGCAGAAGAGATGAAAAAAAAGGAAGGCTGCCGGTATCGACGGGCATCCTGCAAAGGTGTGTGTGTGGTATTGAATGAACCGGTGCGTGTCATGTGGAGGCAGGAAAACTCACACTCCCCAATGGAATTTCTGCAATGCCACGTACCCCAGGAGGTATTTCATGCGATTACGATTTTGGTCCCTGTGTTCATCTATTGATTTTTGTCAGTTGCACGGGTAGTGTTTTTCCGTGTTCTTTCTTTTGCGGGAGTGCCGTGTGCCGCCGGTCAGGCGTGCTGCCTTGCGGGGGAGAAAAAAGAGGAAGAGGGTTAGTCTCTTCTTCGTATGAGTACACCTGCGGCAAGGAGCCCGAGGAGGGCACCAAGTACCGGTGCGGGTGCCTGGGTCATGGTCGGGGATACGCCGGAGGCAGAGGTTCCCGAGGGCGCGGGGGTGGCCGCAGATGTGCTCTGCGCCTGTGTCGCCGCCGGGGTTGCCTTTACGGTCTGTTGGGCGGTTGCACTGCCGGTCTGTGACACGGTCTGCGATGAGCCGCCGGAGGACGGGGTCCATTTGGCATACAGGGTCATGTCTCCGTCGATGCCGGAGGCGAAGCTCCAGCTTTGCGTGCATGCCTCGTCTTTGTACCAGCCGCCGAAGGTGTAGCCGTCTTTGGTTGGTGCGGGCGGCTGACTGATCTTGTCGCCGTAGGAGAGGCCGGTTGAGGGACTGATGAAGCTGCCGCCTTGGGTGTCAAAGAGGACACGGAAGGCGTTTTCCATGTTGCCGGAGCCGGAGGAGGACACGGGCTGGTATGTGGGCTGCGGTCCGGGACCCGGGCTGCTGGATTCTGCGTAATAGGTGGAGTATCCGGAGAATTTCTTGGTACTGGTGACCGTTACTTTCCAGTTCTCTCCATCATCCGTAGTTACAACCGTAAGCCCACTCTTGGTAACAACAGGGTTTGCATCATCACTAATATGCACTACACCAATGTTGCCGGATTCAGGTGCCCAGCTCTTGGGGACAAGGAACGTCAGGGTGATAGTGCTGACGTTGTTGTTAAATTCTGCGAGCTTTTCGTGGGATGCAACGAATGCCGGACCCATTTTGAAGGTGGTGTATGTGCTGCCGAATGCCTGAAGTGCAGTCTGTTTTGCGTCACTGAGTTTTCCGGTGATGGTCGGCAGGTTGGTGTCAACAGTTGTCAACGTTATGGTCATGTCAACCTTCGCGCCAGTCACCCCACTGGTTGTATCTTCCAGAGGGATGGCTTTGTACTCGGCTTCTACGGAGGCTACCTTACCGGAGGCACCGGTATCTGCAACAGTTGCACCATCTTCGTAGGTGACTTTCAAGGTAACAGAGTTGTCACTGCCGCTTGTTCCTGCGGCGGTGATCGTTACGGTCTTATCTTCGACTACTAATGATCCAGATACAGGAGGAGTAATTACTACAGTTCCACCCGATCCTGGCGTAACGGTTTCTTTAACTTCCGGTGCTGTTGTCTTTGTCGGTGCGTAGTATCCATCCTGCACTGGTTCAGTACTCATGGAGTAGCCGGTCTGATAGGTGACAGCAGGGTTGCCTACAAGGAGTTCGGCATAAGACGGAGCTTTGTAGTATCCGCCGTTGAGCGCGAACGTGCCCACGATGGTTGCACCAGTGTCACCCGCATAATGGGCGTTTTCGATTGCTGCGACAGCACCTGCAAGTTTCGGCGTGTCAGAGACGATTACTTTGATAGTCGCATTGTCTGCGGTCATGCTACCCTTTCCATCTCCTTTGCGGACATAGTTACGGATTGCCGCACCGTTCGTACTGGTGATTTCTGTCGTGCCAGCGATGTTCAGGTCAATAGCTGCCGTGTAGGCCCCAGCCTTTGAAACAAGAACAATTGCTGATCCGTCAGTGATTGGGTTGCTCGGGACAGCTGCGTACGCTGGATAGGTGTTGGCACCAGTGGCAGTAATCTTACCTCCGTTCAGGTTGGCCGTTCCTGAGCGAATCTCGATACCGGCGGTCTTACCTGTGATCTGGACTCCGTCTGCAACAGTAAGTTCGCCGTTATCGGCGGTCATGTAAATTGCAGTAGAGTCGGTTGAGGTAAAGGTGCCTCCGTTCAAGGTAGTCTTCGGGGCGGCATAAAGAGGCTGACCATCTTTTACTTCGGCATTCTCCGCGATGACAATTCCGTTGCTCTGGAACGTACCAGAGTTAATCGTTAATTTGGTGTTCTTTCCTGCAAAGAACAGACATGATTTGTAACCGTCAGAGCTTGCACCGCTGGTGGTAATTCCTCCACCATTTCCGTTGATGGTCAGCTCTTTTCCGTTCACACTGATGAAGGCTGTATCACCTGCATTGCCTGAGTCTCTCTCGGCAGTAATGGTCTTTCCATTCAGATCGAGGGTTACTCCGGTTACAATTGAAAGGCGGTTTTTGTCTGTGTAGGGAGCATACTTGAAACTCTCCATCAGCTTGTAGCTGCCGCCCTCGGTGATTTTAAGCGTGTAACCGTTGGTTGCGTCGCCGTCCCATTCTACGCCCGTCTGGTTCAGGCCGGGGTAGAGGAGTGTGTTGCCGTTCGGCGCATCTTTGATGGAAATACCCTTGGTGATGTTGGTGGTATCACCGGAGTTCTGAATTCTAATAGCACTCAGTGTCTCATTCTTCGTTTCAAATGTACCGCCGGTGATAAGAACTTGCTTCAGAGCAGAACCGGACTGGAAATCACCATCTTTCTTCCAGCTTGAACCTTCATAAAATGCGGACTGCTTCTCACTCGTAAATGTACCGCCGGTGATGGTTATTCTCACGTTCTTTGCGTATCCGTGATTGGTGGTAATACTCACCGCAGCACCGGTCTCTTCAGAACCATTTCCATTGTAGATTGCAGGGTCATAGAATGGACCATTTCCCGTAAATGTTCCGCCCTTAATATCCCATTCTCCTGACTTGATACTAAGAGCTTCCGTTCCGGTGAATGTTCCTCCTTCGATGATCCACTTTCCATAACCTGCTGCATATACCGCATTACCTTTGCTTGGGGCAATTACTGCAGTATCACGAATGGTGATTACCGGAGGATTGGTTTGGGTATTCTCTTTCTGGAGAACTCCATTGATATAAAGAGCACCACCATTTGCTGGATTCTCACAGCTGAGAAGTTTTCCTGCAATATCTATGGTGATACCGTAAAACTTCTTCTCCGTCGTCTTTGCACTGATGAAGACAACATACCAGCCACCTTTTAATGTTGCATCCTTTCCCACAATCAGGTTGGAATAGTCTTTCGCATTTGATTCAGTGCTGCCGGTAATTACAACAGCAGCACCACCACCATTTGCGATAAGGGTTCCTGACTGAATATTCACAGTACCTTTGGATAATTGAATCAGGTCAGTCGGGTACTCAATACTTCCCGTTCCCGTGATGATTAAAGTACCGCCATTGATTGTAATGGGATATGACGCAGCATTTCCTGTGGAATTATACAGCTTGTGGTTTCCCAGATTCAGCGTTACCTCACCACTCGTAAGAGTGAGAGGTCCTTGGATCTCGATATCAGCACCTAACGTGATGGTGTTTCCACCAGAGAATTTCGTTTGGAGATCACTCCATGTAGTAACAGTAACTTCCTCCGCACTGACAGCCCCGGCCATCAGTGTGCAGGCAAGCAGCAGAGCAGCGAGCAGCACCACACCCTGCCGCAGCTTCGCTGAAAAATCATGGGGACGCTGCGTCCCGTAATTACGTAGTCTTCTCATGTAATTCCTCCTCAGGAGCAGATGGAAACGCATGCGGAAACAACCGCTTCCGCCTACGTGTGGGGAGACCATTACATCCTAAGTTAAGAGGATTTAACCCGTGAGATTTCCCGAATACCTAATTTGCAGGATCACTTTCGTTTGCGCGGGAAAAGAAACAATTTCCTTTCGTAAAAAATATCTCCACTTTCTTTTAGTATAAAAATATATTGAGCACAAATTAGGTTTTGCTGTGCATATAACTCCTCATCGATGCGACGCTCTTGGGGAATTCTCGAAGGATTGGGAGTAGTTTAATATCATATGGCGTATTATATCCTATTAACTGAGGATTCATGATCCGTTCTTTTTTCCTCCGCGACCCAACCGCGCAGAAAAATCTCCCCGTAAACGCCGCAGATGAACACCCCCCGCGGCTACCGCCTGCGTAGATTCAAATATTACCGGCAGCATACTCTCTATCATTGAACGGCTGACCCCGCAGAACGCGTGCGGGAGGTCTTCGCAAAGGATCCGGCACCAGCGGCGGTGCATCCTGCACCACCGCACAGCGCACAACAGGGAAAAAGCGCATGAACCCCTCTTCCTGAAGAGAACGGCAAAGTGCACCACGAAAAAAATCAGCAAAAGAGAAACCCATTCAGAAAAAAGCGAACGCTGCATTACCACGAAAAAGATTCACCAGAACAGATGTCTGTCCGATTTCCACCCTTCGACAAGAGAAACAGGAACAGACACTATTCTCTACGACCGGTGATCATATCACCATATCGGAACCGTCACCATCTCACCGTGAGGTAAAAGCCTAAAGCCTCATACCTCAAGCCTCACCCATGCAGGAACAACACAACCCCGCAGGAGAAAAAAGTCCGCACACGCTTTACTATCCATGCATGTGCTCCGTGATAACTCTCTTGTGTAACATATTTGTTCTTCATAGTATAAATATAGTCTGAGATGGCAGTAAACGAACACCAAACAGATCGAAAAAAATGCGGAAGAGAACGGACAAAACGCCCTCCGCGCACCAGACAGGACACCGCCTCCCTCAACCTCCGGCATAGGTATGAGGCATGAGGTATGAGGCTTTCAAACCTCCGTGTCCCCCCTCATGACAGAACAATCCAGCACCCGAAAACACCTCTACCTCTTCCTCACCGACCTTGCTTTCCCCGTCATCGCCGCCCGCCCGGCCCCGAACGGAACGGCGAGCAGCGTTAAGAAAATAATGCAACGAACGAAGGCGACCCCGAAAGGAGGAGCGGAGCAAAACCTCCGGGCTTGCGACTTAGCGGAACGAAGCGACACATCTGCGAAATCTCGCACACTGATCCTCCCCCATCTCATCCCATCAAAAAATCACGAACAAATATCCGGAACAGAAAAACCAAACCGGAAAAGAAAAAATAGGTATTTAGAGCATCCGGTTCAGAGACTCAATCTCTGCACGGTCAATGCCTGCAATTCCTGCAAAAAGACTCTCAATCTTATCGCCGGAACCCTCTTCATCCTCAGTGATCATAGCAATCTTGATTGCAGAGAGACCAAACCCAATCGGCTCAACTCTCATATCCTGAATTCCGGGGATCTTCTCTCTGATCTCAGCCTGAAGCTTTTCCATGTCAACATCCGGAGACTCCGGCATGACCTTTAAAATAACTGCAACTTCGCCCATATCTTATCCTCACGGACCCTGGAATCCGCACTTCGGACAGGTATATTTAATGCTCTGCTTGCGGCAGTATGCACAGCGGTAAATAACCTCACCGCAGTCTGGACACTTGAACTCGGTTGCACCGCGCTCTGCGAGCGGGGCATTACATGACGTACATTTCGTAGCTGCCATTCGATCAAACTCTCTAAATTATTGGTTCCCCACAATTATAAACGTGTGGCCTTCGCGGGCGTTGCACCTCAATTCATTTATTGCCTATGAATGATCGTCATTGATCGAACTTCAGCCCACAGAAAACACGAAACACACGAAAGCAAAAACATCACGAAATCCTAAATTAATCTGTTTCCGTGGTCTTCTTGTATATTCCGTGATGTTGAAAAATTCTGCATGTTCGGTGTTTTCTGTGGGATGATCAGGAATAATGGTGCAACACCGCCTTCACCCGCGGTACACCGGCATCACCCGCAAAACCTGGAAAAATCGCAAAAAAAACCTAACTCCATTAACCCGAATCCCGACACCAGATACGCAATACCGACCTTTAAAACCTCCTGCATTGATACATAGTAAACAGTTATGGCTTCCATACTCATCACCTGCTACAGCCGCACAGGCAAAACAAAACTGCTCGCCGAAGCCATCGGCCGCGGCGCCGCAGAAGTCCCTGGAATAAAAGTTGATGTACTCGCATTCAACCGTGTAACAGCAAGCGACTTCGTCCGATATGACGGAATTATTCTCGGCTCTCCCGTATACTTCGGCGGAGTCGCCTCCGAATTCAAAGAACTTATCGACGACACAACCTTCGTCCGGGGCCGGCTCTGTGGAAAAGTCGGTGCAGCCTTCACCACCGCAGGCGACCGTACCGGCGGCAAAGAAACAGCAATCCTCTCCATCGTCCAGGCCATGCTCATTCACGGCATGATCGTCGTCGGCGACCCGATCGCAAACTCAGAAGGAAACGAAGAACACTCCGGCGGCCACTACGGCCTCGCAGCGGACGGCCAGTTACGTGAAACAGACCTTGAACACGGCGTCAACTTCGGCAGATACGTAGCAACAGTCGTCGCACGCATGACCGGCGCTGCCGCAGAATAAATCTCCTTTTTTGCAAAACAAAGCTCCCCGCAAACACGCTGCGAAACACTCCCGAAACCATACCCCCACACTCCTCCGGATACACCACCCCGCCGGTGAAAAAGGCTATCCCTCATCGCCTCAGATATGTAAGATTACCCATGGGACTATTTGACCGGATCAAAAAAACCGGCACAAACGAAAACGCAGGAACAGCAGCCCGAAAATACAGCGAAGCACTCTCCTACCTGCAGTACAACCGGTACAGTGACGCACTCTGGTGCCTTGACGAAGCACTCGCCGCCGACCCGTCCAGCGCACCCGCATGGAACGACAAAGGACGCATCCTTGCCCTGCAGGGAAAACAAACCGAAGCAATACCCTGCTATGACAAAGCAATCGAACTCCGGCCAACAACCGCCGTCTATTACCACAACAAAGGCGACACCCTTGCAACCTTTGGCGACACCCTTGCAGCCGACCAGTGCTTCCTCGAAGCACTCCGGTATGAACCCGACAATGTGATATACCTGACCAGCCACGCGCGAATGCTCGCAGAAATGGGAAACTACAAAGAAGCAGACGACATCATGACCCGCGTCTGCAAAGCAGAACCCCGTGCCCCCGAACACTGGTTCAACCGGGCAACCCTGCTCTACAACGCAGGAAAACTCCAAGACGCCATCGCATGCTACTCAGCCGTCACCGAAATTGCACCAGGACACGCAGTCAGCTACTTCAACTGCGGAAACGCACTCCGTGACCTGGGAAAATATGAAGAAGCCATCGCCAGATATGACCGTGCGCTCAAATACGACCGTACCATGACCGGCGCCATGAACAACAAAGGACTCGCTCTCAGCTGTCTGGGAAAACATCTCGAAGCACACGACTGCTTCCGCCGCGTCCTCATCGCACTGCCAAAATCCCCGGACATCTGGTACAACAAAGGCTACGAACTCCTGCAGCTCGGCGAAATCAGCGACGCCGTCACCGCATTCGACACAGCCCTCTCCTGCTGCAGTGACGAAGACACCGAACTCAAAACGCGGATCACCGCCGAAAAGGAAAAAGCCCTCAGACAAAAGAAGTGAAAAAGAATTTTCAAAAAAATATTTTTTAGAATTCAGCTGATATTATCGATACTGTATCCGCGTGTGGTCAGCAGTTCCTTTACTCTGTCGCGGTGATTTCCCTGAAGTTCAATGGAATTTTCCTTCACCGTGCCGCCGCAGGCAAGGCGTCCTTTTAAGAACTTGGAGAGATCCTCGAGATCGATCTCATACGGATCCAGACCGTCCACAACGGTCACCTCTTTTCCGTACCGTCTCTTGCTTACTTTCACGCTGATTCTTTGCTGTTCCTTTGCGACTTCTTCACAAATACAGAGTTCTTTTGGTAAACCACATTTCGGGCAGATGCCACTGTTCATTGCACTACTAAATGGTGCTCGTGAGTTAAAATAGATATTGGCCTGACAAGCGTTGCACCTTTATTCCTGATCATCCCACAAAAAACACCGAACACACAGAAATTTTCAACATCACGGAATATACAAGAAAACCACAGAAACAGAGTAATTTAGAATTCCGTGATGTTCACGAACTGTTCCGGGAGGTTGTTACTTCCGTGCGTTTCGTGTCTTCTGTAGGCTGAAATACGATTATTCGTAGGCAATAAACGAATTTAGGTACAACGCCCTGCTGAGGAAAACTCTTATCTCCTTTCGCATCATCTATCCCATATGAACTGCCCTGTCTGCGGACAGGATTGCATTCAGTCTTCTGATGATCTGGTAACTACTTCTGCTCACCGGTTTGATGCGTGCCCGTCCTGTCAGGGTTTGCAAAGAGACAAACGTCTACCGCCGGTTCTGGACTCCCCTCCCCCTCCCTGCCCGGTCTGCGGCAAACGCTATATTGATGATGTTTTTTCCCATATCTGGCTGATACTCGTAGAAGAGAAGATCATTTCCCCCGCATCTCCGCTGGGCAATGCAGGAGTTCCGCATCTGCATCCGTTTATGGTACTCAGTGCCCCGCCGTATCTCCCGCCGCACTCCCTGATTCTTCTGACGCATGCCATTGACAAAGATATTGCCGACCGCCTGATGGCAGAGATTCCCGAACTCCTGGGCGTTGTCCGGGACCGGCATGTGGTCCCGGGATTATCCCGCGGAATGGATTCGCCGGTATTTCATACACATGAACTTATTGCCGGATGCGACCTTCATGCCGCCGTTTTCCCGTCGCCCGCCGGAAACATTGTGGTGTACCAGCGAAGTTCCACCATGCATGTAGAGATGCCGCGACCATTCAATCCGAAACTTCTCTCGATCTCCCGTATGATTGGACGGTCCCGCCCGACGACGGTCATCGACGGCTGTTCGGGAGTAGGAACCCTCGGTATCGCCGCAAGTCTTGCCGGAATGCCGCATGTCATTCTCAATGACCGGTGGTCTGCGGCAGCATTCTGGAGTGCGGTCAACATCTCGGTCAACTGCCGTCCGCTGGGTCTTGACGATTTTTCCTGGCAGACAGACCCCGCGGAATTTCCCCAAAAAAAGATCCGCCGCTGTCCGGTGGAGGTGGCATCCGCCTCCGGCAGCCATGCAAGGCTTGAGGTCTGGCACGGGGATTTCCGGTGTCTTCCGCGAAAAATTCCGGTCTCTGCTGATGCACTCTGCGTCTTTGATCCGTTTGAGAAAGAGGACCGGCAGGGTATGGAAAAGATCATGAACGAGTGGAAAAAATCCACCGGCAGCCGGATTTTTATACCGTAATTTTCCCGCTAACCTCCGGAAGAGGCAGATTTATCCCGCACCCCATGCAAGTACTACACAACATATGATCCTCTCCACAGGCCCCGGTTCCACCCGCCTCTGCCGCAAAGTTGCCGATTCCCTTTCCCTTCCTGAGGAGTCCGTTACTGCGGTTGCGTCGCTGTTCGGCAGCGGGGCAACCGTCCCTTTCATCGCCCGCTACCGGAAAGAGGCCACAGGTTCCCTTGACGAGGTTGCCATCGCTTCGGTGCGTGACGCACTTATCCGCATCAAACAGGTTGACGATCGCAGGGGAAGCATTCTTGCAACGCTTCGGGAACGAAAGGTTCTGACCGCTGATTTGCAGGACAAACTCCTCGCGGCCGATACCGTTGCTGAGCTTGAAGATATCTATCTGCCGTTCCGGCCAAAGCGCCAGACCCGTGCAAGCGTTGCCCGCGACCGCGGTCTTGCACCGCTTGCTGCGGTTCTGCGCATGCAGGATGTGCGGCTGTCGCCGGAGGCGGCAGCCGCAACCTTCCTCACTCCGGAGGTTCCGACAGCGGCGGATGCGCTTGCCGGTGCACGGGACATTATTGCCGAGGAGATCTCCGAGGACGCCGGTCTCCGCGGTATGATTCGCGGCATCTATGCCCGTTCCGCACATCTCTCTTCCGGGGTGGTGAAGGGAAAGGCCGAGGATGCCTCGGTGTATGCCGGATATTTTGCCTGGGACGAGCTGATCACCCGTGCAGCATCCCACCGCGTGCTTGCGGTGATGCGGGGTGAACGGGAAGGCGTACTCCGCCTGCATCTCGCGCCGCCGGAGGAACGTGTTCTCAAAGAACTGATTCCGCGTGTCGTGACCGGTACCGGTGCGGCTTCGTCCGAAGTTGCGGCAGCAGCAGCTGATGCCTACCGCCGTCTGATTGCCCCGTCACTGGAACGCGAGTTTTTCAACACGATTAAGGAGCGTGCCGACACCGAGGCGATCTCGGTGTTTGCCGAGAACCTTCGTCATCTCCTGCTTGCCGAGCCTGCCGGAGAGAAGCGGGTGCTTGCAATCGATCCGGGATACCGTACCGGCTGCAAGTTTGTCTGCCTTGATGCGACCGGCGGTGTTGTGGAGACCGGTGTTCTCTATCCGGAGACGAAGCGTACTCAGGCACGCGAAACGGTGATCCGGCTCTGCAAGACGCATGCAATCGACATCATCGCGATTGGAAACGGTACGGCAGGCCGGGAGACGGAGAAGTTTGTCAAAGGTATCACCTTCGGCAGACCGCTGCCGGTTCTGCTGACAAGTGAGTGCGGTGCGTCAGTGTACTCGGCGTCGGCGGAGGCACGGCGCGAGTTCCCGGATCTTGACGTCACGCTTCGCGGGGCGGTGTCCATCGGACGCCGTGTCCAGGATCCGCTGGCGGAACTGGTCAAGATCGATCCAAAATCGCTTGGTGTCGGTCAGTATCAGCATGATGTGGATCAGAACCGGCTTGCCGCAAAACTTGCCGATGTGGTCGAGCAGACGGTGAACGCCGTCGGGGTGAACCTCAATACGGCAAGTTCCGCGCTGCTCTCCTACGTGTCGGGTATCGGGCCGGCACTTGCCGAAAAGATCGTTGCCTACCGGTCCGCAAACGGTCCGTTCAGGAACCGCAGGGAACTGCTGAACGTTCCGGGAGTCGGGCCGAAGACTTTTGAACAGGCCGCAGGATTTCTCCGTATCCGCGGAGGCGATAATTCGCTTGATATGACCGGTGTGCATCCCGAGCGGTATTCCCTTGTGGAACGGATGGCAGCGGACCTTGGCGTCCCCGCAGGAAGGCTTGCAGGCAGTACCGAGCTTTTGAAACGGATCGATCCGGAGAGGTATGTGAGTCCGGACTGCGGTCTTGTGACGGTCACCGACATCATTGAGGAGCTGGCAAATCCGGGCCGTGACATCCGTGTTACGGGGGAGGAGGAGTTTTCCTTTGATTCCACCGTGCAGGAGATTACTGATCTGACCGAGGGTATGGTGCTTCCGGGCATTGTTACAAACGTTACGGCGTTCGGGGCGTTCGTGGATGTGGGTGTGCATCAGGACGGACTTGTGCACATCAGTGAGCTTGCTGACCGGTTTGTTGCACATCCGTCCGAGGTGGTTCAGGTGGGGAATCATGTCCGCGTGGTGGTGCTGGCGGTTGATACGGCCCGCGGCCGTATCAGTCTGAGCATGAAACGGGCGGTGTGAATGGGGTTCTGGAACCGGTCCGGGGCGGAGCGGTATGCTGCCGGTGATACTGACTGGTCTGCTCTTGCACGTCTTTTGCGGAAAGGTGAACTTCTTGCGGAGTTGCAGTCCTGCGGGGCCGTGTTTACTCCGGAGGATCTGGAGGAGATGCTTGTACGGTACGGGAAAAAACTGGCGCATGTCAGGAAGGAGTATGCAGCGGTTCTTCTTGCTTCTGCCCGTGTCCAGATTGTGGACGGGTATCACCGCATGATGACAGCAAAACTTGCAGCTGTTCATGCTGATGTTCGTCTGCCGGGGTCGTGGAAGGAGTTTGTGCGGTTTGCTGCGGATCAGACCCGGGGAAATCGGCTTGCAGAGCTCAAGTATCTGATCGCTGCGTATGCTATGTACGTTGCGGATGAGCCGGCCCATCCGGTGGGGACGCCGTTTCCCGGCGGATACTCCGTTGAGCTGCATGAGGGTGTGTATTACTGTCCGGTACGTGCTGCCCAGAGTGAAGTGGATGAGGCGCTTTGCCGGTTCTGTCCTGCGGTGCAGAGCCGTGAACGGGATCTGGTGCTTACCCGCGGGCAGCGTGAGTTTGTGGAACGCGGGGAGAAACTGGAGAACTACTTCTACCATTACCACGGGTGATCGGTGAAACAGTGCCCGGGATGCGGGCCGGGCTGTTCTTTTTTCATTTTGTGTGTGTCAGGCCGGATGTTGCGCCTAACTCCGTTTATTGACGATGAATCATCGTATTTCAGCCCACAGAAGACACGAAACACACAGACGCAAAAAACATCCCGGACCAGTTCGTGAACATCACGGAATCCTAAATTACTCTGTTTCCGTGATTTTCCCGGGTATTCCGTGATGTTGAAGATGTCTGTCTGTTCTGTATTTTTCGTGGGATCTTCAGGAAGAAAGGTGCAACTCCCCTCAGCAGGATGCTGTCCATAAACCCGTGCGATTCTGGGCGGCTCTTCTCATCCTGCCCATCCCCGCACAGCCCGCAGACAGTTTTCAAAAACAGTATTACCGGGACTGCGTATCCGCAGTCCAGGACAGCAGCATCCCGACAACCAGCACCACAATCGCCGCAACAACCGTCGCATGCATCATCACCAGAAACTCCCCGACATGATCCTGCCCCATCTGTACCCCGGCACCGAGAAACAGATTCGTCAGCACCGTCATCATCCCAATAGAGATCGCCATCCCCAGCATACGGGTTGTCGAAAGTGTACCGGACGCCATACCGTACTCCTGCTCGGTTACCGCATTCATGATAGCCGTACTGTTCGGCGTCACAAAAATTGCAATCCCCACACCAAACAGTGCCTGTACCGCAACCATCGTCCAGACCGCCTGCTCCGCCCCGCAGGTCAGGAGAAGCAGCATACCAAGCACAATAATACCCAGCCCGGTCGTCGTCGCATAGCGCGGCGGCGCATTCTTCACCAGGCGATCAATGACCGCAAGCACAATCGACCCGCAACCAAACGCCGCAACACTCGCCGCAACCACCGCTGCAAGCAGCCAGACAGGACTCGCAGACGGAACCCCAAGCAAAAATGCTGCAGCACCGCCCGCCACCGCCATCACCGCACCCGACACAATCAGCCAGCGCGGCAGCAGGTGATCATAGAACTTCCCGGCCACAATCGTAAACAACACCAGAATCAGTCCCTGCGTCGTTACCACCAGCGCACGTTCCAGCGCAGAAAAACCCCAGGCATGGGTCATATACATCGACACCAGCGACCCCATCGCATAAATTGCCACATAATACAACAGATTCGCCGAATTATTGAACGTAAACCCGCGGTTCTTCAAAATCAGCTGTACCGGAACCAGCGGATTGGATGCCCGCCTCTCATACCGGAAGAACAGCCCGAGCAGCACAAGTCCTGCAACCAGCAGTCCGAGTGCAAACAGATCCGGCATCTTCGAAAACCCGTACAGCCCGAGTGTCATACCAAAAATAAACAAAACCGCCCCCGGCCAGTCATACGGCATCGTATCCGTCGGCACATCGCGCGGCACAAACGGAACAGCCAGAACAAACGACAGCAGGGCAACAGGCACCAGAATCAGATACACCATCTGCCACCCGTACACATCCGTCAGTGCCCCGGCAAGCAGCGGACCTGCAAGCTGTCCGAGGAACACACCGGTCATTGCAATCCCGATAGCCGTACCCCGAAGCTCAACCTTCACTACCGAAGTAACCAGCGCAATCGCCGTACCAAACATCAGCGCGTTCCCCACACCTTCGACCGCCCGCATCACCAGCACCATCTCCCCCGTTGTTGCAAGACCGATACCAAGCGAACCAATCCCAAGAAGCAACACCCCCAGACAAAAGAACACCTTCTTACTGATCTTGTCCGCATACCGTGCCGCAGGGATAAGAAACACTGTTGAAGTCAGCAGATATATCGTCAGAATCCAGCCGAACATACTCATCGGCAGCTGCAGATCCGAAATCAGAGAGGGGAGCGCAATATTTGTCGCCTCTCCGATAAACGGCGGCAGAAAACATGCAATCGCAACAGTAATCGCCACCAGGTACTGCTGACGGTTCAGATGCACAGAATCCATACTCATCCATTGGAAAGAGGACATGTATTAAGATACCGAAATGATAAGCAACTCAATTATGAGTAAAAAAGATTAGGAGTTCTTCCTTGCCGCGGCAATGACCCTGTCGGCACGATCCGAATCAAGATTCGGGCAGAGCGTATACCACTCCGCTTTAATCTCCCGCTCATCCTTCGGATCACGGAACTTTATCAGCGTCGTCACCGCCCGGTAACAGGTCCGGCACAGCGGCACATACTCCCCGGACCCTGAACCGAACTGCGGAAGCTCGGCCGGAGACACCGCACCGCACAGATGACACACATGCATATCCGGCCCTGCGGCGGAGGGAGATGCTGCCTGAGACTCCCGGTGAACACCTGAGGACGGCGGCGGAGCAACCGTCCGCACCGGAACGGATGCCGGCATCGTTTTTCTCTCCGCCGGTTTTCTTACCGGCGGAGATACGATCTCCTCCTCTTCAAACAGATCCTCCTCCGGCTCCCCTGCGGACTCGTGATACGGCACCGGCTCCTCATACCGTTCCCCGTACTCCGGTTCCCCGTATTCGTCGTATTCAGGATCCGCCATCCGGTCGGCAATACCCGTTTCCATCACACCATCCTGAATCTCCAGCTCCGGATCGCGGACATGTTTTGGCACATAGGACTCGGGTCTCTCCTCCTCGGCCTCAAGCGGCATGCTTTCCTTCCGGGGCTTCTGCTGCTTTTTCTTACCGCCTCCCCCGAATATCGACGCAAACAACCCCTTCTTTCGGGGTTTTGACTTAGGTGAAGAACCGCCGCCGGTCTCCATCAGTGCATCGGACGACCCGCCGAAGGATACATCAGCATAACTGTCAAACGCTTCCTTTTCAACCGGGTGATCGCCGCCGAACCCCCCGCCCAGTACATCAAACGATTTTCCTTTGGACTTCTTCTTCCGCAACCCGCTGCCGCCAATCGGACCTGCGAGCGGATCGAACTCCTGTTTTTTCCGTGCCATGGTAATTCTTCCGCCGGGTAGTTTTCTACTTTCATATGCAACGCCCACCTATTAATACCTCTGGAGTGATCTCTTCTATATGAGTGGTGATGACGGGATAAACGACAGCCGGTACTGGTTCAGCCGCGGGGAGACCGAACGCGACTGCGGCAACCTCCGGCAGGCACGGCTGTGTTTTGAACGGGCGGCTGATCTTGACGCCGAAGTTCCCAAGTACTGGGCTGAACTTGGTCTGGTACTCAGTGAATGCGGCGAACATGACGATGCTGTCAAATGCCTCAGACGGGCAACGGACCTCGATCCGAAATGCGCGGAAAGCTGGTGCGGCCGGGGTGTCGTCTTCTGCCGGTCAGGAGACATTGACGCTGCGCTCTTCGCCTTCGACCGGGCAGTACGACTGAACCCCGAGGTCTCCGACTACTGGCTCAACCTCGGCCTGATGTTTGCCGAACTCGGCGACCATGCAAAAGCGGTGACCGCGTTTGAGTGCGGACTGGAGATCAATCTCTACGACGAAGAACTCTGGAAACAGAAAGCAGCGTGTCTTGCAAAACTCGGCGAGGAGGTGCGGGCGCGGCACTGCTTTGAACGTGCCGGCGAGATCGAAATGGAACGGGCAACACGACCGGAATACTTCCCCTGACACCCGGCAATCTTTTTGAAAAATGAGTGGACCCGAAGGGATTCGAACCCCTGACCTCCAGCATGTAAGGCTGGCGTCATAACCACCTAGACCACGAGTCCAATTGTGCCTTATTCTATACTCACTGCAATGTAATTAACTCTGCGGAATCATCAGAAAAAGATAGGGAGAAGAAAATCCCCCTGATTTTTTCTTATGCAAGACCGAAGGACTTCAGCGTTACATCAACATCGACTTTGCCGACCTGGTAAACCTTGCCGGTAGAGACCTCATTGATGACAACTTCTGCCGGGGAGAAAAGGCTGGTATCGATCTTGTAGAAATCGTAGCCTGCCTCCTTGAAGATCTCATTGAACGGTTTGCCGTATCCCTTGGAAGCGCAGCTCGGGATCTTCTCAAGATAGTCAACGATCTCCGGAGCGTTCATCGTTAAATTGATCTGTCCGTGGTAGATCGTTGCATCGTTCGTAACACCCATGGCGAGCTTGGGGCCGCGAACCGGCGGAATCGGAGCACTGCCGGCAGCAGTGAGAATCTTGCGGGTGTCAAAGCCGAGCTCGTTCAGCTTGTAAACAGCGGTCTCCACACAGCGTCCGGCAACCTGAATGGAACCGACGAGGGAAGACGTCGGTGCAACAAGGGCACAGACATTGGCAACATCAACCTTGCACTTCTCTGCAATCTTTTCCATGACCGCACCGTTCGGCAGGTGGTCCGCTTCCAGACAGATAACTGCTGCATCGCATTCATCCTCGTAGCCGATAACCTCATAGGTGTGTTTCGGCTGCAGGGACAGGGCACGTGCCGGGCCGGAACCCATGGCAAAGAAGTTGTCATGCTTCACGGTCCAGCCGGCCTTCTGTGCGCCAAGGCAGGAAATTGCCGGGAAGTCGGTGTTCACATCAATGAAGGTCATCGGGAACTTGCCGACCATTCCCTGACGGAATGCAATGTCGCCAAGGCCGCCCATGCAGATACGGGTGAAGTAGTCGCCGGCGCCGAAGCCTCCCGGAACAGCCACACCACAGTCCACGATACGGGCGCCGTTGTCAAGTTCATGATATGCTACATTGAATAAATCTGCATTCTCGACGAGTTCTTCGAAGAGATCGAGTCCGAGTTCATTTACGCTAACCAAGATTATCCCCCTTTAGGAATATGATTCAGTTATGGATCAGGAAAATAGATAAGAGTTATGTGTTTGCTTTGCAGCCGGTCTGGTTTTTCCGCAGGGCAAGAACACGTTTGGGGTCATATCTGAGGCTGATTATCCGGATTCTGCCGTTGCCGGTGTTCTGATAGCTGAGCGTTACCAGCCGCAGATGATCGAGCTTTTCGATGATCTGCACATACCGCGTATAGCCGGTTGCTTCCTTTCCAAGGGAGGTGTGCACCGATCGGGTGGTGATAATATCCGCATCGTTTGTCATTTCCGCGAGACGGAACAGGACATTTGCTTCATCAGCCGAGAGAACACGGACGAGCTCGGCAAGCCGGAGGTCGCGGGAGATGGAGAAAGCCTGTGTTACGTCATCATCGGTGACGTTCATCCGTGCATCCCGTTCGGCGTTCATGACGGAACGCTTGATGAGATCAAGACCGATTCTGATATCACCGCATTTCATGGTGCGGTCAACGATGCGATCGAGGAGGTCGGCGGTTAGTACATTGGGGTAGAGACCCTGCATTACCCGCTGCGAGAGAATGCCCGCAATCTCTGATGCGGTGTAGGGGGCAAAGTGAATGATCTGGGGCCGGAACACCGAGGCGACACGGGCATCAAGAGTGCGCTCCAGATCAACATCAGGGTCGCTGATAATAACGATCACGCCGAATCTGACATGTTCATAGGTTTCATGGGACCGAAGAAGAGCATAGAGGACTTTGTTCAGCTCTTTTTCATATACGAGATAGTTGGCATCGTCCAGACAGATGATTGGAGTAATTTCTTCGTTTTCGATGTACTTTGCAATCATGTCAAAGAGCATCTTAAAGGAGGTGCCGCTCGGCGGCTGGCAGTTTTTGGTAAGTTTTGTGTAAATCCGCGAGAAGATTGCATACTCTGAGCCGTCAATCTGACAGTTGATATGGATGGGCACAATCTTTTTGGTGGTTCCGGAAATCTCCTCAAACAGTTTTTTAACGGAGGTTGTCTTCCCGGTTCCGGGAACGCCGCGGCAGACGGTGTTGAGGATGCGGCCTCCGGCGAGAGCCGGGCGGACGGCATAGGCAAGTTCCTGAATCTGCTCGTCCCGGTACTCAAACTGTTCGGGGACATAGTCGATGTCAAATACCTCAATGTCCTTGAAGAGGGTCTGATCCCACATGAGCAGATTTTTTTTCATGATTTTTCTCCTTATTTCATGCAGGTTTTGCAGAGTGTTTTGCCCATGAAGAGGTTGGAGACATCACGCTGCACTTTGGAAACAACTGCGCCGCACTTCTCACAGGTATAGGTAACCGGTTCTGCTGCTGCTGCGGGTGCGGGTTTTTCTTCGGTATTTACCGGTTCTGGTTGTACAATAACTGGTTCTGGCACCTTCGGTGTCTCTTCGGCTTTTACTGGTTCTGGTTGTACAATAACTGGTTCTGGCACCTTCGGTGTCTCTTCAGGTTTTACCGGTTCGGGTTCTGCACTAACCGGTTCTGATACCTTCGGTGTCTCTTCAGCTATTACTGGTTCGGGTTCCGCACTAACCGGTTCTGGCACCTTCGGTGTCTCTTCAGGTTTTACCGGTTCTGGTTGTACAATAACCGGTTCTGGCACCTTCGGTGTCTCCGCAACGGTTACCGGTACCGGAGTTTTCTGTTCTTCGCGTTTCACCACTCCGTCAGTATCGGGGACCGGTCCGAAGAGTTCATCAAGCGGATCGGGTGACGGAGATGCGGGTGTTTCCGGCACATGCTTTTCCAGTACGCGGGTACGATATTTATCAATTGATGCACGGGTTGTCGCATCATTCTGCGCGTAGCCGTCCAGAACACGGTTCAGGTATGCGGCAAGCTCTGCTGCCTCTTCCTCGGTCTGCACGCAGTCGCTCACCTCAAGGCGGAGACTTTCATAGTTGCCGACATTTATGGCAACCCCGATTGTCAGTGTCCTCCTCTCTGACATAATAGTAATACTGTTGGCGCTTTGCGGAATTAATGATGTGTATCCGGATGGCGTTGTACCTAAATTCGTTTATTGACTGTGTTCTGCCGCGAAATGATTTAGTAGGTATTTTTTCTGAAAATTGTAGGCGAGTGATGAGCGGGCGGGATGAGAAGAAACGCCACAGATGTGCACGGCAGAGCCATGCAAATCTGCGGCGGCTTTTCAGCAGCCCCAAGCTGTCACCTGAACAGTACACAAGCTTCGCGAGCGACGAACAGCAAATGCGATGAGCGAAGGCGACCCCGAAGAGGGAGCGGAACAAGACTGAGAAGCAGTGAGCACGGCTCTGCCGTGCGAGACCTACGGGGCTTGCAACTCAGCGCCGAAGGCGCATCTGCGTTGGTCTTCCCTCATCCTCCCAAACGAAGACACCCGGACAAACGTCGCATCTGCCATGAAAAACCACGGAATTACGCGGTCTTAATAGAACACGTACCCGGAAGGAATGCGCAAAAGAATGGGACTGTAGGACCTCCCGGCCTTCCCTTTTTCCCGCCGCAGTTGCGCCGCGCTCACCGCATCGCGGGAGTTAGTACCCCGCAACAACACAGAACAACCGGCTTTGCACCGCCGGCGGATGCTCCGCCGTCCCTTCCGCAACCCGCTCCGAAGGATACCCCAAATCCTCACAGACCGCAACCCGCGTCTCCGGAGGAAGTGCCGCCGCAAGCGCTGCAACTGAAAAATCCGGATCCGCAATCACAAACACCGAATGCCCCGCACGCACATCCGCTGCCGCACGTGCAATCGCCGATGTATGATCCTTCCCGTGCGCATTCACCACCGCAACGTTCGTCCACGAAACCTTCAGCCGTGCAAATGCCGCCTGCATCGACGAAATCCCCGGGACCACCTCGCCCGGCAGATACCCGAGCCCCGCCATCAGCGGATCACCCGTTGACAGAACCACTGCATCCTCCGGAAGACCACGCAGCGCAGTATAATCCGTAATCGGCACCAGCATCGCATCCGAAGCCGCATATCCCCGTGCAAGCTCAAGCGCACGATCCGACCCGTAGATCAGCTTCGCCGCACGAATCCGGGAAATACCCTCCTCCGTCAGCATCCCCGCACCCGCACCGACCCCCACAATAATCATTGCCGCACCTCCCCGGAATCAATCAGCACCGAACCCGACCGATCGAGAAGCACAATGCGCACACGCGGATACCGCCGCACTGCATCCAGGACCTCTTCCTTCATTGCATCCCGGCCCCCGGTCGAAGCCGCAAGCTCCTCCACCGTCGAAAATCCCCGGGACGTCGCCACCTCCGGATGAAAAAACCGGAGAATCAGACCTGGCAGACCGCACACAACAACACTGCGGCAGTGCTCCGCCGCAGAAAGCGCCTCGGAAATCTTCGATCCCGCAAGCACCACCTCACACTCCGGAAACAGCAGCCGCGAAAACCGCAGACCGGTACGGCCTGTCGTAATCACCACATCCGAAGCCGCCGCAATCCGCTCACCGAGCGTCTCCGTCAGATGATCATCCCACGGCTCCACAAACCCCGTCGTCCCCACTACCGAAATACCTCCCAAAACGCCAACCTTCGGATTCAGCGTCAGTGCACCAATCCGCGCACCTTCCGGAATCCGGAGAACAACCTCCGCACCGGCAACACCGGTCAGACGACAGGCCGCCTCAATCGCCCCCAGAATCTCCGCCCGCGCCTGCGGACTGATCGCAGGCTCGCCCTCTGCATACCGGGGAGTGGCACGGACAAACCGTCCGATACCCTCTCCTGCGGCAAGCAAAACCGTCTCCGACGGTTTCGCCTCCGCGGCAATCACAATCCCCGCCGTAACATCATCAGGGTAATCCCCCGAAAACTTCCGCGCCTCACCATACCCGTTCCTGCCGCAGGCAGGAACCAGAGCCCGAATCCCGCACGGCAGCAGAACCTCCGCCTCCGACACCTCCGCACCATGCAGAGACGCCACCGCAGCAAACGCCGCTGCCGCCGCCGTGGTCCCGGTCGTAAACCCGCGACGGAGCACCGTACCGTTCGCCGTCAGCACCCCAAACCCCGAGCGTGCAAGATCCCGCGCCGCCTCATCCGTACACAGACGCACCCACGCCTCGGGATAAGGAAAACCGCTCACCGGATCAATCATGACTCTGTTCGGAATACATGGTAATAATCTCATTCAGCGACGCAACCGCCACCGGCGTACCGCCGCGGGTACCCACGTTGGAGACCGACGGAACCGCCTTCGTACGAAGAACCTCCTTTGACTCCGCCGCATTCACAAACCCGACCGGCGTCCCCACAATCAGCGCCGGACATATCCCTTCATCCACAAACCCGCACACCGTCAGAAGCGCACTCGGCGCATTCCCGATAACCACAATCGAACCCTCCAGCCGGTCTTTCAGCGCAACAAACCCCGCTGAACTGCGGGTAATCCCCTGTTCCCGGGAAATGTCCGCACCGTAGTCCAGCGCACACTCCACCGGACAGGAATGTCCGCGTTTCTGAATCCCGGTCAGCACCATGCGGATATCCGTAAAAACCGGGGCACCTGCCGCAATCGCAGCAAGACCCGCAGAAACCGGATCATTCTCGAACCGCAGCAGATCTGCCATCGCCCAGTCGCCCACCGCAATCGAACACCGCTGGCGAATCCGATCCTCGGGCGTTGCATTCCCCACCATCTCCCGCGCAAGGCTTCTGCTGCGCGACGAAATCGAAAATCCTTCCGGCGTATCAGCGCCGATATCAGTATACGTACTTTCTGTGGTAACCCCGGGGTGTAATAATTCCTTTGACATCTCCGTTATCCTCCCAGAACCTGGTCTCCTCGCCGCCGATAATCAGAATCGAATGCATATCAACCAGCTCATCATTTTCTCCAAGCGATGCAAGCGTCACGCAGAACGTCTCCTCGCCGTCGCGGAACACATTCTTCACCACGCCCACCGGCGTATCCGGGGAGCGGTACTGCAGCGCAATACCGATAGCCTTCCCCAGATTCAGCGGTCGTCCGCGGCTCTTTGGATTGTACAGCGCGACCGGAACACCCATCTGAAACGCCAGATGCAGACGTTTCTCGATCGTCTCCCACGGCGTCAGCAGATCCGACAGGCTCAGCGTCACATAATCGCCCGAAAGCGGCGACCCGAGGCGGGACGCCGCCGCAGTTGCCGCAGTCACGCCCGGCAGCACCTCGACATCCGTCTCCGGAAACTCATGCTCCACCACCTCAAGCACAATGCTTGCCATACCGTACACACCCGCATCGCCGCCGGTGATCATCGCAACATTGCAGTCCGCCGCAAGGCGGGCTGCTTCTTTTGCACGGTCAACCTCTTTACCCATCGAACTGCGGATGACCTGCTTGTTTGCAAGCAGCACCTCCAGTTTATCCAGATAAAATGCATTGCCAATCACAACATCCGCAGCGGCAATTGCCTTCATTGCAGCCGGAGTCAGCTGCTGCAGGCTGCCCGGTCCGGAGCTTACTATCCAAAGAGTTCCCATGATTATTTTCCTATGGCAATCGTGACGCGGCCATAGACGGTCTTGTTCAGAATCAGTGTACCTGACTTCGCGAGTGCCAGAGCACACGGCTCGGCAACGCCCGACAGACCCAGCATCCCGGCACGGGACGGGGTCTTTGGTACCTGTGCATTAATAGTATCATCATCCAGAAAGATGAGATTGCCGGATAAGGACCTGATCGCCTCATGCAGTCCCTCCTCGTGAAACTTCTTCACCGTCGTTGCATACATCGTTATCTCATCCTGTGAAATTCCTGCCGCAGCACAGGCTGCAGCAATGGCCGAAAGAATCTCTTCGGCAGTCGTACCCAGGCGGCACCCGACGCCTGCCACATACCGTGAATCGTTCACCAGAACCGACACACCCGGATTTGCAACCACGATGTGCGGCGGATCAACCCGCACAACCGGCACATCGCCGTCAAGAACCGCACCGTTCACCTCACGGGTCGAAGACCGGTTCACGATAGCGAGACCGCCCGCACGGGCGGTCTCTTCCACCGATGGCCGTCCCTTCGTCTCCGTTGCCGTTGAGATCACCGGCTCGATGCCAAGCGCCGCAAGGCGCCGGGCGCAGACATTTCCCCCGTGATGACCGCCGAGTACCGGAACCGCATACCGGAGATCCGGCGTAACCACAACCACCGCAGGATCATGCCACTTATCGGACAAATGCGGTGCGCAGCCGCGAACCGCAATCCCGGCCGACATCACCGCAACAATCACCTCAGTGTTCCCGTAGAGATCCGCAAACACGTGATCCGAGTACGGCACCAGCTCCGCATCCAGAAACGCGGCAACCTTCTCCCCTTCGGAGTGGAACCGGTCCAGAACAACAACAGCAGTCTTCATCCGTAGAGATGCGAATTTGTGTAAGCGGCTTTGATTCCTGCAACCACATCGCCGACGATGATAAGTGCCGAACGCTCAATCCCTGCCGCATGCACCCTATCGGCAATATCCGCGATTGTTCCCCGGATAATCTGCTGATCCGGCCATGAGGCATGATATACCACCGCGACCGGCGTATCCGGGCTCCGGCGGAGTTTCTTCATCACCGCATCGATGTGACCGGTGGAAAGAAAGATCACCATCGTCGTCCCGTGTGCCGACAGCTCCGCAAGCTGATCCGAATCAAGCGTCTCCCCCGCCGACCGGGTGACAATCACCGACTCGGACACCCCGCGAAGCGTGTACTCGGTTTGCAGCGCAGCCGCAGCGCCGAACATGGAGGAAACGCCCGGCACAATCTCCGCATGAATGCCGTCCTCTTCGAGGGGTGCAATCTGCTCCACAATCGATCCGTAAATCGCCGGGTCTCCCGAATGCAGCCGCACCACAACCTTTCCCGCACGCACGTTCTCCGCAATCACCGAGGTGATCTCCTCAAGCTTCATTCCCCAGGAGTCAAGCTTCAGGGCAGCAGGGGATTTTGCCACAAGCTCCGGGTTTACAAGCGACCCTGCATAAATGAGGACATCCGCCTTTTCTAACAGAGCCATTCCTTTGACCGTAATCAGGCCCGGATCGCCGCATCCAGCGCCGACAATATAGTATTTCATACCTTCCTCGCAATCATAATCGAGAAGTAGTTCGTCTTCTCCGGCAGCGTTCCGCGGTGCACACATTCGCCGTCCATATACATACGCTCCACCACAATGAAGTCATTATACCCATCGGTTTTCAGCTGTTCCGCCTTTTCCCGCGGATGCGTGACCTTCATCAGAATTTTTGTTGCAGGATCCGCCGGACCATCCGTGACCAGGAATGCACCGTTCACCGGAATCCGTGCATGGGAGGCAACCGCGGTAATGGAACTGATGCCAGGCACCGTCTCCACTTCAAGACCCGGATACCGTTCCCGCACCATCTCGGCAAGCCGGGAGAAGGTTGAGTAGTAGTTCGGATCCCCGATAAGGCCGAAGACCGCTTTGCCCGCCTTTGCCACGGGAACAATCTTTTCGGCATTGCGTTCCATGCATGCCGTGATAACCTCCTCGTCACGGGTCATCGGGAACTCAAGAACAACAATCTCTCTGGCATAGGGTTTCACCAGCTCCGAGGCAATACCGCCCGGCACAAACACCGTGTCCGCCTCGGAAAGCAGGCGGACTGCTTTGAGGGTCAGAAGCTCCGCATCACCGGGGCCAAGACCGACTGCCGTTAACATTCGCGGCCCCCGTGAATAATATAGATGGGATTGATTGGTTTGAACATAATGCGCTCCGTAAGCTCATAGGATCGGGACACCTGCAGATGCACCGCTTCCCGAAAAATTCCCCGTTCCTGCATGGCGTGAATTGTATCAACGGCGGTTTCGATGAGGACTGCATTGACCACGACGCTCCTGCATCCCTCCTCGTCCAGCCGTGCAATGACTGCGGCAATGTCGCGGCTTCCGCCGCAGAAGGCGCAGTCAATTTGTTTGTGAGGGGAGGAAAGAAACGACAGTGCCTCGCCTTCAAACACGTCAACCTGCGGGAGACCTGCACAGGTCTCCCGGGTGATCGAAACTGCTGCAGGACGGCGGTCAACGGCATACACGCAGCCGCCGGCACCGGTCAGCGCAGCAATTGCTTTTGTTACCGTGCCGGTACCGCAGCCGATATCGGCTGCGGTATCGCCGGGCCGTACGCCGAGTTTTTCAAGTGATACTGCCATCACTTCCGGTTGTGTGGGTCCTCCGGGTAGCTCCATACTGATCTCTCTGTCCTTAGGAAAATTTGCTTTAGCGAAAGTTACTGAGTAGTGTTTGTGAGGAGGCATTATAGTTGTATGCAGTTGGACAGGTAGTGTTTCAAAAGATTTTGCTCCCAAAGTCTGCAATATCTTCTATTGCAGGATCACCAGGTTTCTCTTGGGAAAAGGTGATGTTTCTGCTTTCGTGCAGTTTGTATGCTCCGTGGGAGAGCCAGAAATACACCCGTCACCGCACCCGGGTTCCGGGAACAGAAATCCCGTGCAGACAGGCAGACAGGCGATCCGGGCACCGCCCGTTGATGATCATCGCCGGAACCGCATACCTGCGCAGAACATCCCGGCAGCAGGGATCAATCACATCCGTCTCCATACCCTCCGGCATCTCGGTAAGCAGCTCCCCTCCCGAGAAAATCCCGTCAACCGATTTCAGAAGAATCAGCGGACATCCCAGTTGTCCTGCAACCCACGCCGAGATCGCATCCGACGTCACATCCCATGAATGCGGCAGAGGATCCGCCTCCCGCAGAACACGGTACGGAAGAAAAATCCGTGCCCCCGCCTCCGGCATTGAACACGCATCCTCCGCCAACACTCCGGACGCTGATAAAAACCACCCGTACTGATCCATCGCAGCCACCGCCATCCAGTGCGCCGCAGTTCCGTCAATACCAAGACCCCGGACATCATTGGCAAAGACTCCCCCGCCCGGCACAATCAGCACCGGCACAGGAGATGCAGCAAGAACCTGCATCACAGTATCCGCAGCATCCATCAGGCTGCCCCCCACCTTTACAACAACTCCTCTGCTCATAAATCTGCAATACTATTAATCTGTCTCATAACACAAAAACCAGTATGAGAGTCTGGATGCTTGTGTGTATCGCCCTCTGCATAACCGCCGCCCCCGTATCCGCAGGGTTCCTCGTAACCGAGATCTGTCCCGACGGATATGCAAAAGGGGACGGGGATGAGTACTTCGTCCTGTCGGGAACCGGCAGCATGGACGGCTGGGTAATAACCGACGGCGAAGGATCGGTCCGGTTCCCGCCCGGTTCAATCTCTCCGGGCAGCATCGTCATCGCCCGCGAAGGAACTGCCTATTACACCATTCACGGCACCTATCCGGACTATGAAATATACAGCACGCACCCTTCCGTACCTGATGCACTCTTCACCGGCCGGTTTCAGATGGCAAACACGAAAGACGACATCACTCTTCTGTATCATGACTCCCCGGTACAGTCCTTCTCCTGGCCGGAGGACTTCATCCCCGGAAACGGACGGATACACATCTGTACTGACGATATCTGGGACGAACGGATTTATAAAATCGGACAGAGCCGTTTCTCCCCCGAAACATTCACCGCAGAATCTGTCACACTCTTCGTCTCACCCGACTCCTCATTTGAAGTAGTTGACTCCGTCATCGACAGTACGCGTTTTAGCCTCTGCATCTCCATGTACGAGTTCACCCACCCGGAACTCGCAGAATCGATTGCCGACGCCGCGGCACGCGGTGTCGCAGTAACCCTCCTTGTTGAAGGGGGGCCGGTAGGCGGTATGAGTTCCGAAGAAAAAGGAGTACTGAACTACCTCACAAACGCCGGAGCCGCAGTCTATACCATAGAAAGCACAGACGAACTGCCCGCACGTTATCGGTACCTGCATACAAAGTATCTGGTAGCCGACGAAGACACCCTCCTCATCCTCTCGGAAAACTTCAAACCAACCGGAATCCCGCTTCCGGGAACACGCGGTAACCGGGGCTGGGGTGCCGCAGTACACAGTTCCGGTGTTGCCGGATACTTCCGTGATGTCTTTGATGCAGATCTTGCCGGCTATGACATCCATCCCTATACCCCGGGAACAGAACCTCTCCCGGACACCTGGAAAGACGAAGACGTCACCGTCCGGTTCCCTGCACACACCGTCTACAATGTCGAAGTCACCCCGGTCATCTCGCCGGATACCAGTGTCCTCATCCCTCATCTGATACAAAACGCCGGGAAAAAAATTGACCTCCAGCAGGCCTATATCTCCCCCTACCCCGGAGGCGCGCACAATATCTGGCTGGATTATGTGCTTGAAGCGGGGGGTCGCGGCATCCCTGTCCGTGTCATGCTGGACGGGATGTACTACAACACCGACGGTGATACGGACAACGACGAAATAGTCGCAAATATCAACCGGATGTCCAAAAAAGACAATATATCGGCCTCAGCACGGCTGAAACTCCCGGACGAATACATAACCAAGCTGCATAACAAAGGAGCGATAGTGGATATGAAATACGTATTGGTAAGTTCAATAAATTGGAATTATAATTCCCCAAATAATAATCGGGAAGCGGGAATTATCATTAAAAATGAAGAATCTGCGGAGTATTTTTCAGAAATATTCCAATATGACTGGGATGGAACTTCCGGTAAATGGGAGATCGGAGCAACGAAACAGATTGATTTACGCTATGTTCTGGTTGCCGTAATCCTACTGCTACTATTTGTCATTTGGCAACTGAAGCGGCGGAGATAAAATAAAATTGAATTAATTGGATATTCACGGTTCTTTTCAGGAATTGGTTATGCAGATGCCTGATTCGTAGAAACAGCAAGCTTCGGCTGGTAGATTGCCTGCCGGGCATCCCGGAAGTTGAACTTCTCGATCACGAGACCATTTTCCTTCAGACGCTTGAGTGCATATCGAACGGTACGCGGAGCAAGTCCGGTGCCCGCAACGATATCCTTGTGTGTCTGCGAACCGGTGCTCTCCAGAAGACGGAGAATCGTGATACACGATTGGGGCATTTCTGTTCTTTGCATACAAAACAATTGTTTTAAAAGTATTTATAGATTTCTAATCTAGTTCGTATAACTACGAACTAAATGAATCTGCAGCAAAAAATGCACTACGTATCACAATCAACCTATTTTACGGCTTATACGGATTTTTAAAGAGAAATGACGGAAGATTACGGGTTGTTTTGCATAAAATAAAAAAAAGAGGTTTTTCCAGGATTTTTAGCCTGATTACCTGCTTATGCGGCGGCCTGTGTCGGAGCAGAAGGCACTTTCAGCGAATACAGGATCTGTCTTGCATCACGGAAATTGAACTTTTCCACGAGCATATCGTGCTCCTTCAGCTTTTTCAGCGCATAACGGATAGTTCTTGGAGATAACCCTGTTAACTGGGCAATTTCCTTGTGGGTCAGAGAGTTGTACGGGTCCAGTACTGACAGTACTTTGACCGATGACTTGGGGAGTTCTGTTTTAGTCATAACGAACAATCGACCTCTGAGCATATATAGGTATCTGCCATACCAAAAAGGGCAATCTACAAGTAGGTCGCAACCCATACATTCAACACAACCATGCTGACCCCGCCCGAACGGCATGCCGTACTCATTCTTACCGGTGTCATCGCAGCCCTTGCCCTCTTCCATTTCGGAGTTGCCTTCCTCTTTCCCGATGGTGGGGCAGTTCCCTATGCAAATGACCGTGCCGACGGTTCACTCGTCACTCTTACCGGTACCGTGGAAGACATCACCTTTACCCGAACCGGCGGACACCTGATTCTCAACATCTCCGGCACACCTGTATTTGTACCGGATGGCGGTACCGGTCTGGAACTTCTGCGGGGCGACAACGTAACGGTGCGCGGCATCGTAGACACCTATGCCGGAAAAAAAGAGATTATCGTAAACGATCCAGCTGATATTGTACTGCATTAAGTTTACGTCCGGTCTGCCTCACCGGGAAGACCGTCACCTTCAATCACTGTTACATGGCTTGCAAAGCCCTTCTTTTTCTTCTGATCCTCAGACCCCGCAATCTTGGTTGACCCGCTCTTTGCTTTGCGCCCGTCAACACCCGCTCCGGTATCGCTTCCTTCATCAATATCATTAAATTTTATTCGCATAGGGAAATCATCGACCCGTAACAATAAAGTCATTTGCACGAGGACAAGTACATCATCATGACCGAGCTTCCCAAACCCGGCGAACGCATCGATGTCCTTGTACTTCGCGACCTGCGCCGGACCGAACACATCAATATCTATCTGTATATGGACGAGGAGATCGCCCGAACCTCAGACCTTGCCGCAGACCTTGCAAAGTACCGGTTGGTCGATCCCGACTTCCGGCCGGTAATGGAGATTGAAGAATGGTTCAAAACCATACAGAAACAGATGCGCCAGATAGCGGGCGCAGACGCACGCGTGGAAGAAATGTTTGCTGCAGAACCCCTGAACGCAGAAATTCTGGAGACCGGCGAGATACAGACCGCAGTCGGCCCCCGCACCTACCTCAAAGCACTTCTTCCCTACCTTGATGAAATGGAAGAGATACACTACTCCAATGCCACTATGCCCACAAGATAATGCCGGCGGTGACCGGTGATGGTCACCCGCACCCGGGTCCCAAGGGGAATCTCCGACAGGATCACAATATTCTGATACGTCCTGTCGCGTGCCGTAACACTGCCCGCACGTACCACCTCGGTTACCACCGCATCAACCGTTTTTCCAATCCAGGCTTCATTATTTGCATCATACACCGCGTTTGCCGCATTCGTCAGGGCACGCGACCGTTCCTTCTTTACCGGTTCGGGAAGATTCTTCATCTTTGCCGCAGGCGTTCCCGGCCGCACTGAAAACCGGGTGATGTTCACTTTTCCGGGCCGTGTGGCAAGAATCTGTGCAACCGATGCCTCACCATCCTCTGCCGTCTCCCCGGAAAACCCTGCGATATAATCCGTTGAGATGCGGATATCAGGATACCGTTCGCGGGCGCGGCGGCAGATCTCCTCATACTGGGCTGCCGTATACCTTCGTCCCATTGCCTTCAGCACCGCATCCGAGCCCGACTGCACCGGCACATGCAAAAACAAAAAGATCTTCGGATCCGCAACTGCATCCAGAAAATCATCCAGAATCGGCAGCAGTGTATCCGGATTTGCCATACCGATACGGATATGGAACTCTCCCGGAATCTTCGTCAGCGCCCGCAGCAGATCCGGCAGCCGCAGACCGTCAGTGCGGTCCATCCCCCAGGAACTGACATCCTGTGCAGTTACCTGAATCTCCGCAGCTCCCGCCTTCACAAACTCCTGTGCCTGTTCCACAATATCCTCAAGCGGGAAACTCACCAGCTTCCCCCGGGCAAACCGGGTGATACAGTAGGTACAGTGACCGTTGCATCCCTTTGCAATCTGCAGCACTGCATGATCTCCTGCCCGTACTGTCCCGACCTCGCGGTAACAGGAGTGAATCAGATCCGGATCAATAATATATGCATCCGGATGTACCGACAGCACACGGTCCGCCGATATGCCCGGCAGACATCCCGTCACAATCAGAGTCTTACCGGCAAACAGGCGCATCCGTTCATACATATGCTCCTCGGTCCTGGCAACCACAATACAGGTATTGATCAAAACCGCATCCGCATCCTCCGCGGTATCAGTAATAGTACAGCCCTGGGACCTGGCGATCTCAATGACCTTCTCCGTATCCCCAAAATTATACGTACAGCCGTACGTCTCCGCATACAGCCGGATATTTCTCAGCCGGTCAAGTGCCGCGGCAGTCAGAGCTGTTGAATCCATGTATGCTATACTGATCTGTGCCGAACTAAATAACTAAGTATCTCCGAGAACCATACATTTTCATTTCAGGCCGGGATACCTCCATGGGCAAAAAACACAAGACGGATAAAAAATCCAAAAAGGAAAAAAAGGTCTCCGAAACAGGAAGACCATTGTGTGAAGACTGCGGCAGATACTTCAACCGGGAACTTTCCTGGCTGAAATTCAATGAACGCATTCTGGCCGAGGCAAGAAATCCCCGCAACCCGCTGCTGGAACGGGTCTCATTCCTCGGCATCGTCGCCGATAATCTGGACGAATTCTTCATGGTGCGGGTGCCCGCCTATCAGGAAGGAGCAACCCGATCCAGTGATGAGTATGAAGAAGTGGTCGGCAGCCAAACGCAGCTGGAGATGATCTACGACCGGACCATCTTTCTGATGCGCAACATGTCCTGGGTCTGGGCAAGGGAACTCAAGCCGGAACTGGAAAAATCCGGCATCATCTTCACCAAATATACCAAATGCAGCGAATCGGAGAAACGGACACTCCGAAAAGAACTGGAAGGAATTCTTGCAGAAAACCCAGTTCCCGTCATTCGCGGGGATCGGTTCGAGGACATTGGACACGATGAGTTCCTCAAAGGCATGGGGCTGCTTGCCAGGTCGGAGCGTGGTTATGCGGTCCTCCCCATTCAGGATATTCTGGATACCTATGGAAGATTTGTCCGTGTCGGCAAACGAAAGGCAGAATATATTTTCCGGGAAGAACAGCTGCGGAAAAATGCCGACCTCCTCCTCCCTGACGAAAACGTCCGCGCCGTTGTACCGGTGCGTCTTACCCGTGACTCGGATCTGGACCTGAAAGGAGACGATGCCGACGATCTGATCTCAGCCATTAAGGCAGCTCCCGAGACGCTTGCAAAAAAACTTCCCTCGCGCCTTGAAACGGAACAGTGGCTGCCGTACGGATACACCAGTCATCTGGTGAGTGCACTTTCCCTGATCCCGGAGCTGGTCTATGACGTGCCGTCCCCCCTCGGCCTTGCCGATCTGAAAAGATTCCCGGTTTCCCGTCCCGAACTGAAGTTCGCCCCCTATACCCCGGAGGTTCCGGCAGGACTTTCCGAAGAGAACCGGATCTTTGAACGGCTGGCAGACAGGGACAGCATGCTGTTTACCCCTTATGACAGCTTTGACGGGCTGGTCAACTTCCTGAACGCCGCAGCAAAGGATCCTGCCGTACAGACGATTCAGATGACGCTGTATCGTCTCGGCCCTGAGTCTCCTGTTGCCGCCGCCCTGATTGCGGCTGCCAAAAACGGTAAGGATGTCACCGCCGTCATTGAACTGAAGGCAAGCTTTGACGAGGAGGCCAACTTCCAGTGGGCAACAAAACTCAGTGAAAATGGCGTTACCGTAATTCACGGCGTACCGGGCCTGAAAGTACATGCGAAATGCTGTCTGGTCACCCGAAAGGAAGGTGACAAACCTGTCCGGTATGCCACCATCTCAACCGGCAACTACAACGCAAAGACGGCACGGATTTACTCCGACATCTCCCTGTTTACCGCAGACTCTGGTATCTGCCGCGATGTTGCCGTGCTGTTTGCCTATCTTGCCGGAAAAGAGGAACACCCGGAATACAAACATCTGCTGATAAGCCCGGATTTCATGGAGGGTGCCCTGATGCATCTCATCCAGCGCGAGATCGATCACCAGAAACGTTCCGGAAACGGGCACATCGTTCTGAAGGTCAACTCCCTGACCCACCGGCCGATCATCAATGCACTGTACGAGGCATCCAACGCCGGTGTCAGGATCGATCTGATCGTCCGTGGTATCTGCATGCTCCGGCCCGGCGTCCAAAACCTCTCCGAAAATATCCGGGTCATCTCTATCGTCGGCAGATTCCTGGAACACAGCAGAGTATTCTACTTTAGAAATGACGGAGACGAACAGGTGTTTATTGGCAGTCCGGACATGATGTCGCGCAACCTCAAACGGCGCGTTGAGGTTGTCTGTCCGGTTCTTGACCGCAAGGTCAAAAACACCATCATCAACAAAATTCTGCCGACATTCCTGCAGGATACGGCCAAAGGCTATGTCCTTGAACCGGACGGCCGGTATCTCCCTCCCAAACATCCCGACTCCGGTCTTGGGGCGCAGCAGATGTTCATCGCAATGAGAAAGGTCTGGTGGTAGTCTGAAAAAACAGGATCTGCAGATCGTGCATAAGGCGGCACTCCTCCTCACGGAGGATTCCCGTCATGCCGAGCAGGTCTGCCGTCTGTCGCTTGCAGTCTACGATGATCTTTTTCCGGTGCACGGAAGCGGCAGGCAGACGCGGCGTCTGCTTGCAGCGGCCGCACTTCTGCATGACATCGGCTGGAGCGTCTCGGATGTTTCCCACCACAAAACCGGCATGGCATTCATCGCCGGGGACCGGACCCTGCCGTTTTCGTTACACGAACGGAGTCTTGTTGCACTTGCTGTCCGGTATCACCGGGGACCACTGCCCAAACGGCATCACCCGCTCTACTGCGGCCTTTCCAAACAGGACCGCAAAACGGTATGCCTGCTTGCAGGCATTATCCGGATTGCCGACGGACTGGATCATTCCCACTGCAGTGTTGTCCGGTCGGTTCATGCAAAACTTTCGTCAGGGACCCTTGTCATCTCCTGCACCGGGTCCGGCAGAGGATCGCCGGAGCGGCGGACTGCCGCAAAAAAAGCGGATATGCTGATGAAGGTGTTTTCTGCAGGCATCCGGATCTGCTGGGAGAAGTGCCCGTAACCGGATCTTACCGTTTCCAGAATCCGGACTTCTTTTGTGCATCCTGATCGCGGAAGTACTGTTCCAGTGAGGCGATCTGATCCCACAGCGTGTGTACCTCGCCGCGCAGGGCTGCAACCTCTTTTGCAACCTCGGCAACGGCATCCAGCATCGCTGCGTTGTCGTCTGCAATCTTCTCCCGCATGGCGGCCATCCGGTGATCCATTGTCTGAACCGCGGTCTCCGCAGACCGCACGGCAAGGATAAGTTCCTCCTCGGTTTCGGTCCGGGGGATCGGTTTTGGCGCCTGTATCTGTGGCTCTTTGGGCGTCTGAATCCCCATCCGCTTCATGTCCTCCAGTGCCCGCTCTTCCAGACTCTTGCCGCCCCTGATTGCTGCCGTGATCACTTCCTGCGGGAGACCCTGCGCCCGGAGGTCCGCGATCTTCCTGAACCGGTCAACTATGTTTTCATCGTACACCCGGACTTTGCCGATCTTTTTGCAGGGGAGAAGCGCCTCATACTCGTCTGCGATCAGCCTGCACTCATCCTCGGGAATCCCGAGAATCTCGGCAATGTCTGCAAGTTTCCGTGTTGTGTCGGCCATAACGTGTTCCTACGTCTTTCATGGGACAATGACCGATAAAAGGTTTGGGATGTGAATCCCAAAAAAAGCGGGGTGTCCCCTTTTTAGTTACGCTGTCTGAACAGCCTTTTTCACCATGAATCCTTCTGCAATTGCGAGGATACCAAATGCAAGCAGGAAGATTCCGGTTACCTGAACAATGACGTATGCCCCGACGAGCGGAGAAATGATGAACAGGATACCAAGAATGATTCCGAGAACACCGGATATTGCAACGAGGGCACGGTTTGCCACTCCGCATTTGTCGGAGATGGCAAGTGCCAGGTCGGTAAATCCGCTGATAAGGGAGGTGATCGCGATCATGAACACAATGTAGAGTGTCATCATTGTCGGGAACACGAATGCAACGATTCCGAAGATGATTGCGAGAATTCCCAGAAGAATTACCCACCATGTGCGTTTGTACTCGCCAAGGAACGTGGAGCCCGAGGTGAGAAGCTGGATACCGAGAATGATGAGCACAATACCGAACAGATAATCAATCGCAAGAATTGACCCGAAGGTAAATATCATCATGATAACTCCGAGAATTATCATCAGGATGCCTTTGAGGAGGAGGGATTTGAAGATGTCCACCCCAATCGGGCTTTCAGTTTCAGTCATACAGAAGAAAATGCATCGCAAATCCTATTAAATCCTTGTATGAGGGTAGTTCAAACGGTTTGACAGATTTTTATAACATCAGGGCAATAGGTAATAAATATATTATGTCTCCCGTAGAGATGCATGAAGGCGAGGTTCGATACTATTCTTCGCCGGTCATGGTGAAAACCCAGCAGTACACGGGCACTCTTACCAGTGAACGGCTGATTATTGAAGGCGGAACAGCTCCCCGCGAGTTTAAAATTACGAATATTGTGGGTGCGGACCCGATCACACTTCCGAGTAACGAGCCGGGTCTGAAAATTGTTTTGTCAACCCCGAACGGCCATAAAGAGATGGTATGGTCGTTTCCGGTAGGAGGTATCTTCAAGGCGGGCGAGCAGCAGGCCTGGGCGGATCAGATCCGGAAAGTCATCGGGGACAAGCCCTTTGCGGTCCCGGCGTCACAGCCCGCACCTGTGCGCGCGGCACCGGCGGCAGCGTCGTCACCCCAGTCTCCGGTATATTCTCCGGGTGAGATGGAGATTCTCAAAACTGCGGGTGTCCGAATTAAACGCACCTATTATACGCTGTATCTGACGAATCTCCGTTTGATTCTTCAGAATGCTTCCGGTCAGATCGGCAGGGAGTTTGCCATTGCGGAGCTGATGGATGCGTCCCGTATGGAGAGTGAGTCGGGCGAGCCGTCGGTTGCGCTGACAATTGGATCACAGACCGGGGTGAAACAGATGATTCTGACGTTCCCGTCTCCGGGTTCCCGCGAGGCATGGATGGTTCAGCTGTCAGCGAAGCTTCCGGCACATGTGATGCCGCAGGTCCCTCCGATGATGCCGCCGTCTGCTGCGCCGCCGATGGGTGGCGGTATGGGCTATGGGGCTCCGCAGGCCGCCCAGGCACCGCAGATGCTTACGCTGCAGCCGGGAGAGAAGACGTATATGTCGTCTCCGGGTGTGCGGGTGAAGCGGTCGTCGTTTACTGCGTATCTGACGAATACGCGTTTTGTGCTGATGGGTAATACGAACGGGATGCTTGCGATTGCGGGTGAGTTCGCGGTAAATACGCTGAAGAAAGCGGTCCGTATTGCTGGAGAACTCGGCGAGCCGGGAATCGGTTTGACGATTGCTTCCCGTGAGGGGGAGAAGGAGATGCATCTGATCTTCCCGTCGATGGATCTGCGGGAGATGTGGATTGCAAAGTTTGAGGAGATTATTCCTCCCGAACAGCCGGATATGTTCGGAGGTGCGGCTGCTGCGGCGCAGTACTCGGTGACGACGGTGTCACCTCCGGCGCGGGGAAATGCGCCGGTGAAGTACTGTACGGTCTGCGGAGCGCGGAACCATCCGGATGATCATTTCTGTGCGATGTGCGGCAAGCCTCTGGGGGAGACGGGGGCTGCCGGTGCGGCGGCTGCGGCGGGAGCAATGTCGGAGCCGTCGGTTCCGGATATGTTCGGCGGCGGGGGCAGTGATGCGCCGCGTCAGCGGAAAGGAAAGGCGAAGCGGGAAAAGCGGTCCCGGCGTGATGCTGATGAGTATGATGAGCCGCGTGAGCGTCGTACGAAGGAACGGCGGGAGCGGCCTCCCAAGCGGGAGCGTGCACCAAAGCAGCCGAAGGCGAAAAAACCGTACGAGGGCAGTATTGCCGGGTTCCTGACCCGGCCCGCGGATGCGTTTGCGTACTACGGACGTGAGGGTCCGCGTGATGCAGTCGGGCTGTTCCTGATTGCGGGAGTTGTCTGGGCGGTTATTTCCGTTGTGATGCTTGCATTTGTGCTGCCGAAGATCCTGCCGATTACAACCGCGGACTTCCCGATTCTCGGAGCGCTGCAGAGTAATATGATGGCGATGGTGATGCTGATCCTGGTGTTACTCATTCTGTGGATTGTGTTTATCCTGATTCAGGGGGTGCTTTCCGGCGTCTTTGCCAAGGTGTTCGGCGAGGATGCGGAGATCGGCGAGACGATGGCGGTCGTGATGCGGAGTACTCTGCCTTATGCTGCGGTCGGCTGGATTCCGGGATTTGGTATTCTGATTGCGGCGGTCTGGTCACTGGTTGCAACGATTAAGGGATTCGGTGCTGCTCTTGATATGCGCGGCGGTGCCGCGGCTGGCTGCGGTATTCTCGGTCTCGTCGTGGTTGCGATCATCCTTGTGGTGCTCGGCATTGTGTGAGGTGCGTGAGATGCGAAAACTTCTCGTGCTGCTTCTGGTGCTCGGGCTGGTGATCGGATGCGTAGGAGTGGTGAGTGCGGCAATGACAATTTCTGGATCTGCTTCTCCAAAAGTGAATGAAACCATCACATATTCAGTATCTCCTGTTGACAATGCAACAGGATATGTGTGGAGTATATCACCGTCCCTTTCTCCAACAACTGATCCCACTGGCACAAGTATCTCCTACAAATTTACGGAAGCAAAAACCTATACTCTCTCTGTAAAGGCAATGAATGGCACTGAACTAAATAATGGTTCAAAAATGATTAATGTAACGCAGGTTTCACCACCGGTTGCTTCATTCACTGCTTCGTCTCAGGAAGGCGGAGCACCGCTTACGGTAACCTTTACCAGTACGTCCACGAATGCTGCAAGCCTGATATGGGATTTCGGAGTATCGGGTGCATCAAAACCTACAACCACTTCGGCAACATATACATATGACACTCCTGGCACCTACACAGTGAAGCTTACCGCAAAAAATAGTGCGGATGTAGGTAATGAGACTACAAAAACAATTACGGTTACACAAGTTCCTGTAACTACGATTGATGTAAGCCCAAAAACAGGAGTTGCACCGTTAAATGTTACATTTAAATCAACTGCAACCAATTCTCCCACAAGTTATCGTTGGGAGTTTGGTGATGGACGTACTGCAACAACCCTGAACACGAACCACACCTACACCGAACCGGGTACGTACAACGTAAGTTTCACTGCGACAAATGAGAATGGAACATCGGTTGCACGAACAGATCAAATCACTGTTACTGGGAATACCTCCGCATACAAGGTAGCCATTGATGCAACACCTGTGAAAGGTGTTGCCCCGCTGACAGTTAAGTTCAAGCTGAATACCACGATTCCCGTTGATGAAATTAAAGGCGAGGGGTCCAGTAATAAAGGATATGAATGGGATTTCGGCTATGATGGAGATGCCGATGGAACGAATGAGTACAGCTATGATCGCGAACCCAAAGATCAAACATATTCTGAGGATGGCACATACACCGTAAAAGTTACGGTTACAACAAAATTAGGTAAACCATATAGTGCAGAAATCAAAATCACTGTCTCTGACCTCCTTGCCGCCTTTGACGCCTCCGCAACGTCCGGCCCTGCACCACTTGAAGTGAAGTTCACTGATAAATCCAGTGGACCTACCTCGTGGAAATGGTCTATCTATAAGACTGATGACGGGTCCCGGACCCTGCAAAAGGAACTGACCAATCAGAACATCACGTACACTTTCGATCGTGAAGGAAAGTACGAAGTGGAACTTGCAGCCAAAAAAGGTTCCAAGTCGGTTACAACTTACAAAGAAATTGTTGTCAGTGCCAAAGCAACAACCGCTCCTACCACAAAAGCTACAACAAAAGCAACAACTGCACCAACAACCGCAGCAACAACCATGGAAGTAAGGGCAGCCGCCCTCTCTGCAGATGACAGTCCCGTTCCCAACCCGATGGACATCATCGAAGAGTTCATACGCCTGCTGAAGGTTATGCTGGTCCCGGACAACTACACTCTTGCCCCCTGAGGTGAAAAAATATGAAGAAATATCTTATCCCCCTAATCCTCCTCCTTGCAGCTGCGCTCTTTGCATTCCCCGCAGCTGCCGCAATAACTGCCGACTTCTCGTACAGCGTTGACTCCTCCAATCCGCTGACCATCCACTTTACGGACAAATCAACCGGCGGAGCCGGCAACTGGTTCTGGATGTTCAATGATGGGGGAAATGCTGTCTCCAACGAGCGCAATCCGACATATACCTTCAGCAGTGAAGGTACCTACCAGATATATCTCGCGGTTACGGATGCCAACTATAACGGAGAAGATACCGTTCGGAAATGGATAACCATCAGCCGCAGCGGCATAACCGAGGATTCCGACAGTTCCTCCCCGGGCTCTTCCTCCTCAGGCGGAAGCAGTTCGGGTGGAAGTTCCGGAGGCGGCATCAGTATCCCGGACATCTCCCTTGGCGGTATCAGCATCCCCAACCCGCTGGACCTCATCGATGAGTACATCAAACTCCTCCGGGTCATGGTAATCCCGGGCAACTACAACTTCTAACCACTCTTTTTTGTGCTCTCTGCAGCACACTGTTTCCAAAAAAAATATCTATGAAATCATTTCGTGGCATAACATGACGTTGCACCTTTTTTCTGGATCATCCCACGATTCGCACGGGCTCTGCCGTGCGAACCGTGGGCTGAAATTCGATCAACGACGATCATTCGTAGGCAATAAACGAACTCAGGTGCAACGCCGAATCCTGGGAATACTTAATGTTCTTTCACCTCCTATAGTACACAATATTTCATCAGGAGTTTTACGGAGATCATGGAAAATCCGGTATTAGATCTGTTAATTCAATATAAGGCCGTGGAATTCGGGGATTTTACACTCGCTTCCGGTGCAAAAAGCAAATACTACATTGATGTGAAGACGGCTATCATGCAGCCCGCACTGCTCGGCGAGATTGCAAAGGAAGTTGCCGGACACTACACCTTTGACGTGATTGCAGGCGTTGCCGTGGGCGGCGTGCCGCTCGCGGTTGCCGTGTCGCTTGCAAGCGGCAAACCGTGTGCGGTTATCCGTGCGGCAGCAAAAGATCACGGAAAAAGTCAGATGGTCATCGGCAACGTTGCCGGAAAGCATGTTCTCTTAATTGAGGACGTAACAACGTCGGGCGGTTCTTCAAAGTACGGCATTGACGAACTGCGCAAGGCAGGCGCCATTGTTGACGCAGTTGTCGTCGTGGTTGATCGCGACAGCGGGGCTGAGGCACTGCTTGCAGCAGACGGCGTAACCCTGCATCCGCTGGTCAGGGCAAGTGAGCTGTTAAACCGCTGAGTTTTTTACCGGACAGGAGATAGATATGAACATGAGAATACTTGTTGTGGGTGGCGGCGGACGGGAACACGCCATCACACTCGCACTATCGAAAAATACCAAAACAGATCTGTACTGTGTCATGGGAAAGAAAAATCCCGGAATCGCCAAGCTGTGCCGTGAAGTGCTGATACATCCGGAGACGGACGCAGAGATTGTCCTCGCATTTGCAAAACAGCACAATATTGAATATGCGGTTGTAGGTCCCGAAGCCCCGCTTGCGGCAGGCGTCTCCGACGCGCTGACAGCAGCAGGCATCGGGTGCGTCGGCCCGTCACAGGCAGCCGCACGCATTGAAACGGACAAGGGATTCTGCAGAAGTCTGATGCAGAAACACGGAATCGCCGGATGCCCCGCCTATAAACTCTGCCGGACTCCGGAAGAGGCTGCCGAGTACATCCGATCCTATCCGGGCGACCTTGCGGTAAAACCGACCGGTCTTACCGGCGGCAAGGGCGTAAAGGTAATGGGCGAGCAGGTTGACCGCGAAGGAGCAGTCGCCTACGCAATGACCCTTAAGGATCAGACGATCATCCTTGAAGAACGGCTGCTTGGCGAAGAGTTCACACTGATGGCATTCGTGGACGGAAAGACCCTTGTCCCGATGCCGCTTGTGCAGGATCACAAACGTGCGTTTGAGGGAGACATCGGCCCGAACACCGGCGGCATGGGTTCCTACACGCTTGCCGATCACACCTTCCCGTTCGTAACCGATGCGGATTACCAGGCAGCATTTGCCATCATGCAGGCGACCGTTGCGGCGCTTGCAAAGGAAGGCTGCCCCTACAAAGGAGTGCTGTACGGTCAGTTCATGAATACGGCAGAGGGGCCGAAGGTCATTGAGTTCAATGCCCGGTTCGGCGACCCGGAAGCGATGAACGTGTTAACCCTCCTCGACTCGGACTTTGTGACGATTGCAGAGCATATCGTTTCCGGAACACTCACACCTGCGGATGTTTCCTTCAGGAAACAGGCAACGGTCTGCAAGTACCTCGTACCGAAAGACTACCCCGAACATCCGCATGCAGGCGACCCGATCACCCTCGGACCGCATGAGAACACTATCCTCTATTACGCAAACGTGATTGAAGAAGCTGGTATCCTGAAGACACAGACCTCCCGGACGATGGCATTCGTCGGGGTGGGTGCAACCCTCACCGAGGCGGAAGAAGCAGCAGAAAGTGCGTGCCGCAACGTCTCCGGCAATGTCCGTCACCGGACCGACATCGGAACAGAGGCACTGTTTGCGAAGAGAATTTCCCACATGAAGGAGCTGCGGGGATGAAAAAAGACTTTATCTCAATTACGGATCTCTCGTGCGAAGAGTACGACGACATTCTGACGCTCGCCGCACGGCTGAAACGTCAGCGGTATGCAGGTGTCCCTCATCCGCTGCTTGCAGGAAAAACACTTGCAATGATCTTTGAGAAGGCATCAACGCGGACACGCATCTCCTTTGATGTAGGGATGTATGATCTCGGCGGATACGCGCTGTATCTGAACTCACGGGACACGCAGCTTGGACGCGGAGAAACGATCGCCGATACCGCACGCGTTATGTCGCGGTATGTCCACGGCGCAATCATGCGGACCTACAAGCATGAAACGATCACGGAGTTTGCAAAGTATGCATCCATCCCGGTTATCAACGCACTGTCCGATAAGGAGCACCCCTGTCAGATCATGGCAGATTCTCTTACGCTCAAAGAGAAGTTCGGAGATCTCAACGGTCTGCGGATCGCCTGGATTGGTGACGGCAACAACGTCTGCAACTCGCTGATCATGGCCTCGGTACAGACCGGGATGGAGATCGCGGTTGCAACACCGAAAGGTTACGAACCGGACCCGGCTGCTATCCGGTTTGCGCAGGAGAACGGCGGAAAGGTTGTGGAGTACGATGATCCGAAGAAGGCAGTAGCCGATGCCCACGCCATCTATACGGACACCTGGATTTCCATGGGAGAAGAGGACATCAAGGACATGAAGTTAAAGGACTTCAACGGTTTCTGTCTTGACATGCCGCTTCTCAAACGCGCCGCACCGGACGCAATCGTCCTGCACTGCCTGCCAGCCCACCGCGGTGAGGAGATCACGGATGAGGTGATCGACTCCATGCAGAGCGGTGTGTGGGATCAGGCAGAGAATCGTCTGCATGCACAGAAGGCTGTTCTCGTCCGGCTGATGGGACAGAACCTTTAAACAAATATCCTCATTTTTTGCGGAGCTCAGCCCGCGTACTGCGGGCATCCGTTCTTACTCGCTGACCACCAGATCCTCGCGTTTTGTCACAAGATTCGGCACTGCAGCCGACAAAATCAGCGTCACAATCCCGCAGAGAAGACCAAGGGCTGCGGTTGCGTGAAACCCTTCCACGAACAGGGATACTGAAAGATCACTTACCGCAACACCAACCGAAGCCGGCACCGCAAGGGAAAACACCACCGCATACGCAGCAACCCCCAAAACCCCGCCGAGAAAATCCGAAGTTATCATCACCGACGTACCGGTACCTGCCTCTCCTTCCGGGGCATACTGCACAATCCGGGTCGTTGCAGGACCGCCGGAGATACCAAATGCAAGACCCATACAGACAAGGGCCGGAATCAGTGCAGGAATACCAAACGCCGGGACAATCAGCAGGAGCACTGTGCAGAACGCAATACGGCAGACCGCCGCAAGAATACAGGGAGTGCGGCATCCGATCCGATCACACCACGCACCGACCGGAATACCGATGAGTGCGGTAATAACCGAAGAGACCACCAGCAGAAGCCCGGATACTGCCGCATCAAGACCAAGTGCCGTGTGCATGTAAAACGGCACCATATACATCACGCCCGCAAACACCATACAGGTCAACAGATACGACACCGTTACCGCCGAAAACTTCCAGTGACGGAATATTCTGATGTTGAGTAGCGGGTTTCTGCTCCGCAGAGAATGCAGACAGAACACCACCGTACACACCGCAACCACCCCCGCAAAAAATAAAATCCCGGGACTTGTCCACCCAAGCTCAGGACCCCGCTCAAGTACCAGGATAAACCCTGCAATGGCAAAGAACAGCACAAATGTTCCGAAGAAATCAAACCTCTCCATCTTTGCGGGAACAGCCGGGGCAGGAATAGCGGACCGTCCGAGAATAATTGCCGCAATCCCGATCGGCACATTGATCAGAAATATCCAGTGCCATCCAAGATATGCCGTAAGCAGACCGCCGATAGGGGGGCCAAACGTCAGTGCAACACCGCCCGTTGTTGCAATCACGCCCATACCAAGCCCGCGCATACCTTCCGGCAAAAACCGGGTAACCAGAAGCGGGGCCGCCGCGGCAATCATCGACGCACCAAGTCCCTGCAGTGCCCGTGCGGCTATCATGCACGACAACGTGGGCGACACCGCGCAGATAAACGATCCAATCGCAAACACCGCAAACCCGACAGAAAAGATCTGCCGGATGCGCCCCTGATCGGCAATCTTGCCAAACGCCAGAATGAACCCCGCCATAATCAGAAGATATGCCATCACCACCCAGGAACTGCCGGAGATGTCAACCCCGAAATCTCCGGCGATTACCGGCAGCGCAACATTGACAATAGAGCCGTCCAGACCGTCCATGAAGATAGCAAACGCTGCGATTAAGAGAATCATCTTCTGGTGGCGCTGGTTTTTGATCACGGCATACATCGTTTTGTCTTAATATATTGGCTTTTTTCCATAATCAACCCGGCGGACTCTCTGTACTGTCCCCACGTATATATCACAGGAAGACCCATTCACTAATTACATCTATGCTGGGGATACTCACTTCCATTGTTTCAGCAGCAATCACGCTGTTTATCATTCTGGACCCGCTGCTGTCCACATCGATGTTTATCGATCTGACGCGCAGTCTTTCCGGAAAAGAGGTACTGAAACAGGCAGGTATTGCAACAGCAGTAGCCGGAGCACTGATGCTGGTGTTTCTGGTGTTCAACGACATCATCTTCTCCATTCTCAACATTGAACTGGAAAGTTTCAAGGTTGCGGGTGGAATTATCCTCTTCATTCTTGGTCTGCAGATTGTACTCGGCCTTGAGATCGGCGGAAAAGCTGCGCATGAAGCACGGGCGGAACAGGCACGGGACGGCGTGGAACTCCTCCCCGGAACCGTCCGGAAATCCATGGCAGGCGTCATTATCGGAACGCCAATCATGTGTGGTCCCGGAACGATCACGACCGTCATGATCATCGGCTCGCAGTACGGCATTCTGATAACCGCAGCGGCTATTGTTCTTGCCCTGCTGATCATCTGGATTCTCCTGGTGTTTTCCTCGCGGATTACCGCTCTCCTCGGCGAGACCGTCATAGTAATTCTGTCCAAGATTGTAGGACTGCTGCTCACGGCGATTGCAGTTCACACGATATGGAGCGGAGTTGTCGGGCTTATCGGACTAACGGCGGCAGGTCTCTGAGATGGTTGTCTTCCGGCCTGAACTGACCGAGGTCATCGTGTTTGATCTTGAGGCATTTGTTCCTCCCTGTGATCGGAAACGAAAACACGGCGCATCACTTGCGGTTAATCCCTACCGTGAGGGACATACACTGCTCGGCGGGGTAATCTACCGCGCTCGGCCTCTTGAAGGTGTGGTTATCGAGGATTTTACTCATCACTGGGTATGGCAGGACGGCTCGGAAGAGGAGGTGGTGAAACATCTCTTTGCGGTCTTTGCAGATGCCTGGAAACACGTCTCCGCAAAGAAACGTATGCATTGTGACCCGCTTGTCCTCGGAGTCGGCATCTCCACGTTTGATCTGCCGTTCCTTGCAGCAAAATGCCGGGAGTATGCGGTTGCTCCCCCCGAGGTCATCTATGAGACCGTCTGCAAACTGCGGGTAGTGGATCTGGCAACCGCCGGTATCGGATTTTTGCGGATTCCGCGTCCGGTCCTGCACCCGTGTACACACAACGAGCTTGCCAACGGATTTCTCGGAGACCGCGACCAGAAGCCGACCGGAAAACGGGTCTGGGACATGGCCGACGAAAAGGAGTACGCCGCAATTGAGGAGCGGTGCGAGGGTGAAGTACGGGAGATGGTTGCACTGATGCATGCAATGACGGCTCAGTGCCAAAAAAACGGGGAGTGAAGTTATTCTCTGCGGACGCGGACCGAGTTCGCGTGAGCCGCAAGTCCTTCGGCAGTTGCGAGGGTTTCGATCACATCACCGATGGTCTCCAGTCCTTCGCGGGTGACAATCTGCACCTGTGACCGCTTCATGAAATGGTTGACATCAAGGGCCGAGTAGCTTTTTGCATAGCCTGCCGTCGGGAGTACGTGGTTTGTTCCCGATGCATAGTCACCGCAGGCGACCGGTGTGTAAGGGCCGATGAAGATCGAACCGGCATGGCGGATACCGGAAAGTGTTGCAAGCGGGTCTGCCGTCTGGATCGAAAGGTGTTCGGGAGCGATGCGGTTCATCAGAAGAACTGCATCCTCCATGTCCTCTGCGATCACATAACCGGAATGGGCGAGGGCTTTTTCCATAATTTCCCGGCGGGGTGCGGTTGCAATCTGCACAGCGATCTCCTCCCCGACGTCTGCTGCGAGACGCTCGCTGTCGGTCACCAGCACGCAGGCAGCGTTTGGATCATGTTCTGCCTGAGCTAACACATCAGCTGCAACAAAGGCAGGTTCTGCGGAGGAGTCGGCGATGATACCGATCTCGCTTGGTCCTGCCGGAAAGTCAATGTCGGCGTATTCGCGCAGCATCATCTTTGCCTGGGTGACAAAGACATTGCCGGGGCCGACGATCTTCTGTACAGGTCTGATGGTCTCGGTTCCCAGAGCCATTGCCGCAACTGCCTGGGCGCCTCCCACCTGATATGCCTCATCAACACCGGCAATGTCAAGGGCTACCAGCGTCAGCGGGTTTACCGGCGGCGGCGTGCAGACAACAATCTCCGGAACACCGGCAACCCTGGCTGCGACGGTCGTCATCAGAACAGTGGACGGATAAGCTGCGCGGCCTCCGGGAATATAGGCACCGACACGATCAAGCGGTGTGGTCTTGACACCGAGGGTGATTCCCGGTTCCGTTTCCTCAAGCCAGAGTGTCTTACTCTTCTGCAGTTCATGGAACTGAGTGATGCGTGCTTCTGCTTCGATCAGTGCCTGCACCAGTTCCGGCGCAACCTGATCATAGGCCGCATCGATCTCCTCCTGCGGGATACGGAACGAATCAAGTTTCTGATGGTCAAACTTTTCCGTGAGGGCAAACAGTGCGGCATCACCGTTTGTCTTTACGTCTTCGATGATCGTGTTCACGGTGTCTTTGACATCAGAGAGAGAACCTCTCCGCATACCAATCCATGACTCAACCGAGAGCGGCTGCCAAAACATGAGTATCTATTTTGCGTCTGATACTATTACGTTTTCCAGAATCGGGTGCTGCACCTTTATTCCGGAGAGCCTGCCATCCCCGGACCCGCTGATCTCATCCGGGGCAGGGCACAACCCCAGAGTAGAAATAACAATTCCGGGAAATATATGTAGTAACGCTTCAGGGGAGAAAACACGTGCGCTACCACTACGACAAAGACACCGTCTATATCCGGGGTGAGTTCCGGGCAGCAAGTACCGGCATTGACGGAGGGCTGAAAACTATCTCCACCATCCTCAACCACACCGTTCCGAAAAACTTTGACCATACCGACCCTCCGGGATTTGTCCGGGAACTACTTGCGCGCAAAGGATACGGAACCGATGCCTTCGGCCTGCTGACCGCCGTATGGATGCAGAACCTCTGCATCCTCCAGTATGACTACATTACTGTCTTTGTCACCGCCGGTGTCTCCAACCCAAACCCGGATCCCGCAAAACCCCATACCATCAATATCATCGTCACCTCCGATGAAAGCATGTCCGATGCTGCCATCCTCGAAACCATCATGACCGCAACCGAGGCAAAAGCTCACGCACTCAGAAACCTCGGTCGCGACTTTACCGGTACAACCTCCGACGCCGTCGTGGTTGCCGCAGTTCCGGCCGCTGAGCCGAAACACCTCTACGCCGGAACTTTTACCGAGGTCGGACGCCGCGTATATGACGCAGTACTCACCGGGGTAACCGCATCCCTTGATCGGCACGAGGGGCGCGTGCCGCGCACAACCCCCTCCTACTTCATCTTTTCCCGTTACGGCGGCGAACACTGGGTCGAATGGCAGAAAGAAGGCTGTCCCTACTACCCCTGCCACTTCAAAGGTCAGGCATGCGACTTCTGTTACTGTCCCTTCTACCCCTGTCATGACAGTGACCTTGGCGAGTTTGTGGACAGCTCCTCAGGAGGTAAAGTCTGGGCATGTACCGACTGCCTGCTTCTCCATATCCCAGAAATCGCCGCGTATCTGAAAAAACATCCCGATGCAACGCTTGACGAACTGAAATCCCGACAGAATTAATGCTATGCCGTCCCAGTGTGCTGTCTGCAAAGGAAAAGGTCTCTGCGGTCTGCCGACCTGCCCCATTACCCGCCGGTTTCACGCCCTCAAAGACGTAAAGCCGGTCAGCGAGTACATGGGAGCGTCACCATCCGTCTTTGTCGGCAGTTACGGATACCCCAGAGTGGTCGGCGGCCCGCTGATGATCAACGACTCGGACAACCCTCTTCAGTGGGTGCAGGACGGACTTTCCATCGACGATATTGTAGGCATCCGCTCCCGGACCATTCGCGGCGGAAAAGAACTGGACGTCAAAATCCCGGATGCAGAGAAGATCCAGGAGATTGCTCTGTCGGAAAAACCGCTGGACGTTGAGGTCGCATTTACCAAGCCCGTGCAGTTCGATCTCAACTTCGACGGAACCGTCGCGCCGGTCGGAATGTCGGGGGCAATGAAAAAACTGGATGTGATCGACAACGCCCGGGTCTCCCGGATCGTTGACCGCTGCACCTCGGACACCGATCTCCGGGCAACGGAGGCAGCCCGCATTCTGTTTGAGAACGGAACGGATGTGTACAAGATCACAAATCTTCTCACCTCCGGTCTTCTCGGGGTGCAGAGAAAGGTTGTCCCGACGCGCTGGGCCATCACCGCAACCGATGACATGATCTCCTCAGGAATGAAACGTGATGTGATCAGAATGCCCGCACTCCCGGAGTTTCAGGTGTTCTGTGCAACACTGCACGGCAACACGCTCTGTTTCCTTCTCATCCCGTCGGAGGAGTGGCGGTTTGAGATGATCGAACGCTGGCAGAAGCAGTCACTGTGGTCGGGTGATGAGGAAACGGTTATTGAAGACGGGGAAACCGGCCTTACCAAGAGCAAGTACTCCCCCATCGGCGGCGCATACTACTCGGCACGGCTTGCGGTGCTTGAGTACCTGAAATCCGTCGGCAGATGCGCAAAAGTGCTCTGTATCCGTGATGTCTCCGGCGAGTACTGGGCACCCCTCGGTACCTGGGTCATCCGGGAGGCATCGCACGCCTCCCTTGCAACCGCACCCGTGCGGGTGGGAACACTTGCCGAAGCAACTGCTGCTGCGGCTGCCGGTCTCCGGACAAACTTCTGGATCCCCTATGCACAAATGCTCAGAGACATCAGACAACAGAAAACTCTTGCGGACTTCTTTTCATGACAGACAAACCAGACTGGAAACCGTTTACCCGATTGTGTATCGGCATGCTTCTCCTTGCTGCAATCGGCGGTGCGGCAATTTATATCTCCGGCGACACCCCGGAAACGCTTGCGATCAACTATGCGAACTCCTACAACTGGTATGCGGAGGGGACAAACCCGGATGTAGGAACGGACGTATTCTATCTGTACGGGGATACGGACATCTCTGCGATCAAGCCGTATGCAATCAACGTGGATGTCACGGTGTTTGAGGTCCGGCAGCGTGTGCACGACGCGGTACTGGACGCGGTCAGTGATTATCCGGAGGAACTGAACGCCTACATCCCCTACTATCGTCAGATGACTGCCTACGCCCGGTTATCCCCCACCCCGCTTGCCGCAGAAACTGCCGAAGTACTCGCCTATGCGGATGCAAAAGCGGCATTCCATTACTACATGTCAGAGGAAAACAACGGCCGCCCGTATGTTCTTGCCGGGTCGGGACAGGGGGCAGACTACATCTCGAAGATGATCTCCGAATGGTTTACCACACGACCTGCATATCTGAAAAACCTGCGCGGCGTATATCTGGACGGAATTTTGCAGGACGAGGATGATGTGGTAATCCTGCTGGGGACGGATGTCTGAAAAAAGTCAGGGGAAGAGTTACTCTTCCAGAACCATCTTCTCAAGGTCCAGCGGCAGGATGTACTTGCCGTTCCGGTACGCACGCATGTTTCCGCCGGAAATTTCATCGATCAAAACGATTTGATCGCCGATTTTACCGAACTCGAACTTGATGTCGTAGAGTTCGATGTTCTTTTTGGCAAGTTCTTCCTTGATGATGGTGGCAATCTTCTGGGTCAGGTCCTTTAAGGTTTCATAATCCTTTGCAGAAACGATACCGAGAATGTCAAGGGCATCTTTGGTGATCGGCGGGTCTTCACGTGCATCGTCTTTTAAGGTGGTCTCAACAAATGCGGGAAGGGCGGCGGCCTCTTCGATGTAATCCCCGTAGCGGCGGTAGAAGCTGCCGACTGCACGGAACCGGCAGATGACTTCAAGTCCTTTGCCAAAGGTCTTGGCAGGTCTGACAGTCATTGTAACGTCATCGATGTTGCAGTCAATGTAGTGGGTCGGGATACCCTTGTTGTTGAGAATCTCAAAGAAGTGTTTTGTCAACCGGAGACCGGCACGGCCCGCGCCATCAATGGTGAGGCCGATGGTGTTCATGCCGGGATCGAAAACGCCGTCAGCGCCGGTGCAGTCGTCCTTAAACTTCAGCAGATAGTTTCCGTCATCAAGTGCGAAAACGTTCTTCGTTTTGCCGGTATATACCAGTTTCATGGTAGAGAAGTGTTGTCCGTATTTGGGTATAATTCTTTGGCGCTGACAGAACCGTTCCGTTTTTCTGCCGGGTTTTTCCTTTCGTGTAACCCTGTCTTTTCCTATCGTGCAGGATGCATTCGGTGAATAAAGGTGTGATTACACCCTGCCGGAACTCCCGGATATCCCCGGAAAAATTTCTGAAAAAGCGCAGCAGATCCTCAATTGTTCCCTGGAAATTATTCCGGGAAATTATGCATTGGAAAAACCGGCTACATTATATTGCCGCACTACGCTATAATAATAGAGACAGGGAGACAGCCGCAATGGGGTCGCAGTGGACAAAAGACAATATATACAGAAAATCCGTGCGTGAGGGGTATCGTGCCCGATCCGCTTACAAACTCATCGATATCAACCAGCGGTTCAACATCATCCGAAAAACCGACAACGTTGTTGACCTTGGTGCAGCCCCCGGCAGCTGGCTGCAGGTTCTCCGTACCATGACCGAGGGTCAGCTGCTCGGTGTTGACCTCAACCCCATTGTTCCGATGGAAAACGTCATCACCGTCACCGGGGATTTCACCACGCCTGAGATTCAGGAGAAAATCATGGAACATATGCCGCTCGTCAACGTTGTCGTCTGCGACGCGGCCCCGCACCTCTCCGGTGCCAAAGCCTACGATCAGGCGCGGATCATGGCACTGAACGAGGACGCACTGCGGTTTGCCGAAAAACTCCTGAAACAGGGCGGCAACTTTGTTATGAAATCTTTCCAGGGAACGGATTTCAACGAACTTCTTGAACTTGTCAAGGAACGCTTCTACTCTGTCCGGGTAATCCGATCCACTGCAACCCGCAGGGGAAGCACCGAGTGCTATATTGTTGCAAAGAACTTTATCGGAGATGCTGATGACGACCGGAAAAAATCCAGTGAATAACATTCTCACCGATACCTATGGCAGAACCATCACCAACGTGAGAATTGCCTTAACCAATACCTGTAACCTCCGGTGTATCTACTGCCATCACGAAGGTGAGGAGATCAACGGCTGTACTGTAGGTGATCATCATATCCAGATGACCAAAGAGGAGATAGCCGAGCTGATCGGTGTCTTTGCAGAACTCGGTGTCACCACCATCAAACTCACCGGAGGGGAACCGACGCTTCGTTCCGATCTTCTGGATATTATCAGATCCATTCCTCCGCACATTGAATCCTCAATGACCACCAACGGAACACTTCTTGAAAAAATGGCTGCCGATCTCAAGTCTGCCGGTCTCTCCCGCGTGAATGTCAGCCTTGACACCATGCGCCGCGACCGGTATCAGAAGATTACCGGCCGCGACCTTCTGCCGAATGTCCTTGCAGGAATTGATGCGGCGCTTGCTGTTGGTCTCACGCCGGTCAAACTCAATATGGTTATCCTCAAAGGAATCAATGATGATGAAGTTGAGGAGTTCCTCTCCTATGTCCGGGGCAAAGAAAATATTATTCTCCAGATTATCGAACTGATGGACGTCAACGGCTGGGCCGATCACATCGATCACGTGGAAGATGTCATCCGCGGAAACGCAAACGTCGTCGGAGATCTGGAAAAAGACATTGCATCCCGCTCAACCCAGGTCACCACCCGCAGGATGCACCACCGCAGAAAGTACTGTCTGGACGGTGCCGAAGTGGAGGTGGTGCGGCCGATGCATAATCTGGAGTTCTGTGCAAACTGTAACCGCCTCCGGGTTACCTCCGACGGGAAACTCAAACCGTGTCTCCTCCGCACCGGAAACGAAGTGGACATCCGGGGTCTTCATGGGGATGAGCTGAAGGCGGCAATCGCACAGGCTGTGCAGAACCGCTCCCCGTACTTTGCCAAACAGGTCTGACATACGCAGGAGTGGAAATGTCCGCACCCGCGCATGCGGTATGAATGACCCGTATCCTTACCCTGACGGCTGAAGATGCCGGGTCTCCTGCCGCGGGGTTTTCCCTGACCCGCCAGTCCCGGTCGGTTTTCCCCCGTTTCGGTCTGTTTTTCCTTCTCCCCGGAGTAGTGACACACCTTCGCATGGTTGAGTATTTATGCAGTCCGTTCGAATAGTTACGGCAATGAATGATTCAGAAGTACTGATGAATCCCAATGATCTGGTACAGTTCCTGAAGAAAAATCCTGCTGATTTTACGAAGGAGGACATCGTCCGTTTCTGCGAGGAAAATGCAATCGAGATGGTGAACTTCCGTTACGTTGCAGGCGACGGAAAACTCAAGACATTGAATTTTGTTATCTCTTCCAAAGAATATCTGGATACTATTCTGTCCGACGGCGAGCGTGTGGACGGCAGCAACATCTTCCCGTTCATCGAGGCGGGCAGTTCTGATCTGTATGTTGTTCCGCGCTACAGCACGGCATTTGTGGATCCGTTTGCGGAAGTGCCGACACTTGACATTCTCTGTTCCTATTATGACAACGAGGGAAAGCCGCTTGCCTCCTCTCCGGAGTACATTCTGCGCTGTGCGCGCGATGCATTTAAGAAGAACACCGGCATGGACTTCAAGTGTCTGGGCGAGCTTGAATACTACGTAATCTGTCCTGAAGAAGATCTCTATCCCGGACTGGACCAGAAAGGCTACCATGCGTCCGGCCCCTTCTGCAAGTTTGAAGAGATGCGCACCGAAGCAATGCTGATGGTTGCCCGTGCGGGCGGCCAGATCAAGTACGGCCACTCGGAGGTCGGCTGCTTCACCAAGGACGGTTACTACTACGAACAGCACGAGATTGAGTTCCTGCCAACCGATCCGGTTCTTGCCGTTGAGCAGATTGTGATCGCAAAGTGGGCACTGCGGATGCTGGGTTACAAGTACGGTGTTGAGGTCTCCTACGCACCGAAGATCACCGTCGGCAAGGCCGGTTCCGGTCTGCACTTCCACATGCTTGCCGAGAAGAACGGCAAGAACATGATGGTCAAGGACGGCCGGCTTTCCGACACGGCAAAGAGGATGATTGCAGGAATTCTGAGTGTCGGCGATGCGGTTACGGCGTTCGGCAACCCGATCCCGACCTCCTACCTGCGGCTGGTTCCGCATCAGGAAGCACCAACCTACATCTGCTGGGGCGACCGCAACCGGTCGGTTGTTGTCCGCGTGCCGCTCGGATGGACAGGCTCGACCGATATGGCAGCCGAGGCAAACTTTGGCATTCACCGCAGGGCAAACAAGGCATCCAAACAGACGTTTGAGTACCGTGTGGCCGACGGTGCAGCCGATATCTACGAAACAGTTGCCTGCCTGATTATCGGTGCGATGCACGGCCTTGCCATGCCCGATGCACTGGAACAGGCGAAGAAGCTGTATGCAAGCGGCAACATCTTCAACAAAGAGTATGCGGCCTTCTTAAAGACGCTGCGCCAGCTTCCGACCTGCTGTGACGAGTCGGCGGATGTGCTTCTTGCAAAGCGTGCGCTCTTTGAGGCGGACGGCATCTTCCCCGCAGGCGTCATTGATGCACAGGCAAAGAAGCTGAAGGCATTCGGTGACAAGGGATTATCCGACAGTCTGCTTGGCAACACGGATGCGTTCGCCGAGGTTGTTGCACGCTACCTCCACGTGGCGTAACCCGTTTCTTCCTCTTTTTTTGATCATGCGGCGTGCAAAGAATGTGCAGTATCCGGCACTCATCCTTAGCTCTGTGGCAGGTGAGATTACCGTCAGGCTCACGTTTCCGTTCCGTCACCTGAACCACAGTTTTACCATTGCAGTGCCGCGTGTACTGTATGAAGGTGCACGATCATCGGGAAAGACCGCGCGTGTTCCCGCAGGCATCGGTGATGCCTGGCTTGCCGGATATTACACAGCGTTTACCTCTGATCCGGCGCTTGTGCCGTTTTACCGGATACTGCTGTCGGAACTCCGGAACATCCGCTCGTCCCAAAACTACGATGATGATGCGTATCTTGAACTGATTGCCGCGTTTGTACAGTCGATCCCGTATGATACGGAAAAGGTGGCCGCAATCGATCGCGCTCCGCGGTTTCCGGTGGAGACGGTAGTAGACGGCAGGGGCATATGCAGCGACAAGTCTCTGCTGCTTGCAGGGCTTCTTGCCCACGAGGGATACGCGGCAGCGGTTCTGCACTTTACTCCGGAAAATCATCTCGCGGTCGGGATTCCCGTACCGGACGGATACGATTTTCGCGGCTGCGGGTGTGCGGTGATCGAGTCAACGGCTCTCGGGTATGTAGGAGATGCCGAGGGTACGTTTCCGTCAGGTGACGGCAGGGTCAGAACGCTTGCATCCCGCCCGAAGGTATTCTTTGTGGGGCACGGGTCGAAGCGGTACGGAAGTATTGCCGAGGTGTCCAGAATTCTTTCGGTCCGTTCCGCTCTGCGGGAGAAGCTTGCGGAAGACGGTTCGTTTGTACGGGAGATTCGATCCAAAGAGGCGACGATCTCCCGCATCAGAGAAGAGTTATCGGCATCGCGCACCCGGATTGAGGTGCTTGAGGCGGAGACGGCAGAACTTTCGAAAGATGCTGGGGAGTTCGCCGCGGCATATGCGGTGTACAAAAAAGCGGTTGAGGATCATAATGCCGGGGTTGTCCTGCTTGCCGGAAAAATCCGGCGCTACAACCAGCTTGTCGATGAGTACAACCGGCTTGCCGAAGCACTTGCATTTCTTCAGCACAACCGCCTGGACCGGCCTGCGGTCTTTGCACGGATACGCTATCTGCGGATCTGAAATGACCCCAACCATTCAAAAAAATTATGCCTGTTCAGCCGCGGGCTCTGCCGCAGGCGAGGCATGGGTCACTTTCAGTGCAGTGTAGTATGCCATGTTGTTGATGCAGCCGGGGTCGGGTCCCAGCGGGTTGCCGAAGTAGCCGTAGGCACGTGCCCGGCATCCGCCGCAGTGATAGCGATACTCGCAGGAACCACAGGAACCTTCGGTTTTGTCCTTGTTTCTGAGATCGGCGAACAGGGGATCATGTTTCCACAGTTCCTCCAGATCACTTGTGCGTACATTTCCCACGGTTTTGGGGAAGAACACGCACGGATCGATGTCTCCGTTCGCTCGGATTGCCATGTAGAACCGGCCTGCACCGCATCCGCCCACAAACTCCGTCAGACTGAACAGACTTTCGCTGACCTCCTGATTGCAGAAATGTGTCGGTACCATTACCTGGCCGCAGGCCAGGGACTGCTGCAGGGCAACCCGCGCAAACTGCGGTGCGGTGGTCAGCACCTGACAGTCTGAGGTTCTGTTCTTCTCATAGAGCATATGTAAGAGTTCCTCGCGTTCCTGCGGGCTGAGATCCTTTTCCATCATGTCCTGTCCCCTTCCCGTCGGCACAAAATTGTAGGCCATTACCCAGTTGACGCCGAGATCGCTGCAGAGGTCGATGATGTTTGGGATCTGATCATAGTTTTCCTTTGTTGCGGTCGTGGAAATGTTGACAAAAAATCCTGCGTTAACGGCATTTTTTATCCCTTCGATCGTCCGGTCAAATGCTCCCGGGATTCCGCGGAACTCATCATGCGTCTTTGCATCCGCTCCGTCGATGCTGATCTGCACATACTCGGCACCCGCTTTGCGGAGTTCTTCGGTACGCTTGGGGGTGATCAGCGTTCCGTTCGTTGCAAGGGCAACATAGATTCCCTGATCCCGTGCATGACTGATGAGCTGCAGAATGTCCGGACGTGAGAGCGGTTCACCGCCGGAGAAGGCAATCACGGCAACACCGAGTTTTGCCAGGCGATCGATCAGGTTCAGTGCTTCTTCGGTGGTCAGTTCATCGTCAAGTGCCTTCCCGGCGGATGCGTAGCAGTGGCGGCAACGGAGATTGCACCGGTGGGTAACGTCCCAGACCACCTGAAACGGTGCTCCCGGAACAAACGGACGGCGGACACCAAACTCTGCGATACCTTTCATCACCGATACGAGGCCTTTGCGCCAGTAGGTATTTTGGAACGTCTTTTTGATCTCCTCTTCGGAAACACCAAAGTTGCGTGCCCCGGTCCGGATAATGAAGGCCGTTTCGCGGGATGCCCTGCGGCATTTCGGGCATACGTCATCCCGTAATCCAAGATAGTGTTCAAGGGCGATTTCCAGACGGTTTCCTCCGCACTCTTCACATTCCGGACTCATTCCGGCGATGATCCGCCGTGACAGGGGATTACCCAGTAAGACGCTGAGAATATTGATGCTTGTCTCTGTTTCCATATCAATCACTATTACAGGAAACATCGGTTTCGCAGTAATAAATATCGATGGAAGGTGACAAAAACCCGATAAACAAATATATTTAGGAGATATTTTTCGGCAAGACACATCACTTATCAATATTTGGAAGACGACAAAAAAGAAAGGCAGACAGTACCGGTACAACCGGCTCCCGAAAAAAGTTCACGGGGCAAGTCCGGTCTTCACAAACCGGGCAAGCAGTGCATCCATCTGAATATCCGCATCCGCCCCTTCGCTTAAGCGGAAATCGGTTTCTCCGAGACTATCGATCAGCGAGACCTTCAGTTTGCGATCCAGTGATGCCGAGGTGGAGATTGTCCGGTACATCTGGTTGAGCAGTTCGTTTGGTGCAATGCCGCGATCATACATCAGCGTCCGCAATGTCCTCTCCGCCGTTTCAAAGTCACCGGAAAGTGCGACCGATACAAGGTCTTCGATCTCCTCGGGTTTTGCGTTTGAGGTGATCGCATAGACGTTCTCCGCGGTCACGACATCAGACACAATCGCTGCGCCCTGTAAGGCGTTGATTGCCTTTCGCATATCTCCCTGGGCAATATAGGTGATCGCCGCATATGCATTCTCCTCAATGGTGATGCCTTCTGTTTCTGCAATGCGGCGCATCTCCTCCGTGATCGCCGCATCGTCCAGAGGCCGGAACCGGTAGATGGCACAGCGGCTCTGAATCGGGTCGATGATCTTTGACGAGTAGTTGCAGGAGAGAATAAACCGGCAGGTCTCTGCATAGTTCTCCATCGTCCGGCGGAGTGCGGCCTGCGCATCCTGGGTCAGTGCATCCGCCTCATCCAGAAACAGAATCTTAAACGTCGCATCGCCGAGAGGCGACGTCCGGGCGAACTGTTTGATCTGGTTGCGGACCACATCGATACCGCGTTCATCAGAAGCGTTCAGTTCACGGAAGTTCATGCTCCAGGTATCGCCGAACATTTCACGCGCCAGCGCAACCGCACAGGTTGTCTTGCCAACGCCCGCAGACCCGGTAAACAACAGGTGGGGAAGTGCCCTGCTCTTTACGTACGACTGCAGCCGCTCAACGATCTCCCGCTGTCCGGCAACCTCCGAGAGGTTGCGCGGACGGTATTTTTCGATCCAGATGCCGGGGGACTCCATAGTACCTATCCTTTTGGGCGTGCAACGGAATAATTTCTTGTATTGGCGTTCCCAAACAAACTTACCGCCAAAATACCAATAGTACAGAAATTATGGAACTGCCGAATCACCATCCCCCCTCGCGAATGCCTGCTGCTGCATGCCTTACCGCATGGGAACTGACCGGCGGAAACCTTTCGGCAGTTTCCGGCGGAGGGTTTCGTACGCCCTACGGCACGTTCTCCGACACCATCTTCTTTGCAGGGACACTTACCGAAAAGATTCTGAGAAACAATCAGCCGTCATCCCTCCGTGTAAGCGATCCGACCGGTGTACTCACCCTCTCTCTCCCGCCGCAGAATCCCGCCCTGATCCGTGCGGCTGACGCACTCGATACTCCCTGCTTTGTGGCGGTCACCGCAACCGTGAAACTCCGGGCCTATGCCGGAAAAACCTACCTCGAACTGCTCCCCGACCTCCTTCTTCCCGCCGACCGGAAAATGCGGGACGCATGGCTGTGCTGCGCAGCAGCAGGTGCACTTGCGCGTCTCGCTGCACTTCCCCCCTCACCCGGACGAAAGGAGTTTGCAGATGTTCTCGTAAACGCCCTTGCAAACGTCCGGGACGATGAACCCGTCTCTGTTCCGGTACAGGAAACACCGTCCGCGGTCACGGACGTTCAGCTGCTTGCCGTCATCACCGAACTCTCCGGCAAAAAAGGAGCGCCAATCGCTGACGTCATCACCCGTGCGGGAACGCTCGGCATGACCGAAACCGACTGCAAGGCCGCCCTTGCACGCCTGATGGAGGAGGGAGAGTGCTACACGCCGACCACCGAACTCATCAAAGTTGCCTGAACACAAATGTCAATAACCCCGGAATTCTATCCTGCCGGACCGGCTGTTCTCATCGAACGAAAGGACCGGACGCTGGTCATCGCCGACCCTCACTTCGGCGTCGAAGCCGATCTGCACCGCCGCGGTCTCCACTTTCAGAGCGGAACCGCGTCCCGGCTTTCCCGGCTTCTGGCAATCATTGAGGAAAGCGAACCCGACTACCTCGTCGTCCTGGGTGACCTCAAACACATGATCCCCTACGTAACCTATCAGGAGAAAAACGAAGTTCCGGTAGTCCTCAAAAAGATTCGAGATCTGACTGAGTTCCGGCTTGCTCCCGGCAACCATGACACGGGCTTGGAAAAATATCTCCAAAAAGATGAGCTGCTCCCCGCAAACGGAGCTGTCATCGACGGATGCGGCTACATGCACGGTCATACTATCCCCGCGCCCGAACTTGCCGGAAAACTCATTCTTTGCGGTCATCATCACCCGGTCGTCAACATCTACGACGAGGTCGGCTGTTCGCTCCGCGGAACACCCGGCTACCTCCTTGCCGAACTCGACGGAGCTGCAGTTGATCTTCCGGAGACCACCGCCGCAACCCGCGTACTTCTCGTCCCTGCCTTCTATGAACTTGCCGGCGGCCTTGACGTCCGGCTGATTCCGGGAAACAAAATCTCCCCGATTGCAAAAGCGATCAAAACCGATACCGCCGAGGTGTTTCTCAAAGACGGCACCTACGTTGACACCTGGGAAAACCTCACCCCCGACCCGGAGGATGCATGACCGCAGCCATTGAAGAACTGCGGGAAAGCCTGCACCCGAAGATACGTGAAGCCCTGGACAAGCGGGGCTTTGATGAGTTCTCCGAGATTCAGATGCGTGCGGTTCCCAAACTCATTCGCGGCGACAACGCGATTCTCATCGCCCCGACCGGAACCGGTAAAACCGAAAGCGCACTGCTTCCGATCTTTCACCGGATGCTGACCGAACCGCACCCGCCCGGATTTACCACGCTCTACATCACCCCGCTTCGTTCCCTCAACCGCGACATGATGAACCGGCTTGAGTGGTGGGGAAAGGAACTCGGGCTTCGTATCTCAGTCCGTCACGGCGATACCACGCAGACCGACCGCCGCAAACAGGCAACGCATCCGCCCGATCTGCTGATAACAACCCCCGAAAGTCTTCAGGCCATGATGATGGGCAAGGTTCTCCGCAAACATCTCGCCGGTGTCCGTTTCATCGTCATTGATGAAATCCATGAACTCGCCGGGTCCAAACGCGGCGCACAGCTGTCTGTCGGACTGGAACGGATCATGGAACTCTCCGGCGAAGTACAGCGTATCGGCATCTCCGCAACCGTCGGAAACCCGGACGTCATCGGACAGTTCCTCTGCGGCAGACGTCCCTACACCATCGTGCAGGTGCCGGTCGCAAAGACACTTGACCTCACCGTCCGGTTTGCAGGGGAATCGTTTGCAGACCAGACGAAACTGATCGAGAAGTGCATCGACTCCCACACCTCAACCCTCGTCTTCACCAACACGCGCAGCGTTGCCGAGGCCATCGGGCATGCTCTGCGGGAACGCGGCGACATCGATGTGCATCACGGTTCCCTCTCCCGCGAGATGCGGGTGGACGCAGAAGACCGGTTCCGTGCAGGCCTCACGCGGGGAATGATCAGTACCTCCTCCATGGAGCTTGGCATTGACATCGGCCAGATCGATCATGTCGTCCAGTTCAACTCTCCGCGCGAGGTTGCCCGGCTGATCCAGCGGACCGGCCGCGCAGGACACCAGCTGCACGCAACCTCAAAGGGCACCGTTCTTGCAACCGGCTTTGACGACTGCATTGAGTCGATGGTGATCGTCAGAAAAGCCATGGAGAACGAACCGGAGAATGTCCGTCCGCACATCAACGCAAGCGATGTCATCGCAAACCAGATCGCAGCGCTCGCCGTTGAGCGCGGCGAAGTTGCGATCCAAAAGATCGAAGAGATCTTCTCCCGCAGTTACTGCTTCGCAGATGCCGGTCCCCTGATTCGTGAGGTTATTGCCCAGATGGAGAAACATTACCTCATCCGGACCGAGGGAGACATGGTTATCACCAAAGCACGCGCACGCCGGTATCTCTCACTGAATCTTTCGATGATTGCGGATGAGAAGAAGAGTATCGTCTTTGATGTGGTGTCCCGCAAACCCGTCGGTACGCTGGACGAGTCGTTTGTGATCAGCTGGATCTCTTCGGGCGCAGTGTTTGTCGCCCGCGGTCAGATGTGGCGGGTGCTCGACATCGACGAGGACCGCATCATGGTTGAGCCTGCGAAGAATGCGAAGGGCGAACTCCCGTCATGGGAGGGTGAGCAGATCCCGGTTCCCTTCACGGTTGCAATGGAGGCAGGCCAACTCCGCCGTCTGCACAACTTCAACGGTTACCACGCAGACGAGCGGACCGTTGCATTCTCGGAAAAGATTCTTGCCGAGATGAAGAAAAACCGGTCGATCGTTGCGACCGACAAAGTGATCGTGCTTGAGGATGCGGACGAGGGTGTTGTCATCAATCTCTGCGGCGGTCACAAGGTCAACGAGGCACTTGGCCGTGTGCTGTCGATTCTTCTTTCCGCACGATACGGTACGGCGGTCGGCATTGAGACGAATGCCTACCGGATTCTTCTGCGGCTGCCGAAGTTTCTGCGTGCACCGGACGTGGACGAGGTGCTCTGTTCGCTGGAACCGGATCACATCGAGGCAATTCTCACGCTTGCACTCAAAAAGACCGCTCTTTACAAATGGAAGCTGGTGCAGGTGGCAAAAAAGTTCGGCGCAATTGATGCGGACGCCGACTATGAGAAGATCAGCATCAGCCGTCTGCTGGATCTCTTCGACGGCACGGTGATTGAAAAGGAGGCGTTCCGTGAACTGTTCTTCTCGAATATGGACGTGGAACATGCGCGTCTGGTGATACAGCGGATCCAGGGTCACGGCATGGAGACGGCAACAAGCCGTCTGTCCATTATCGGTGCCGAGGGACTTTTCACCGGAAAAGATGTGATTGTCCCTCCGGGCGAGGACCAGGCAATTATTGCGAGTGTGAAGCACCGTATTGATGAGCAGGACATCATACTTGCGTGTATGCACTGCAAAGGCTGGAAAAGCCGCACCAAGGTGGGCCGCGCTCCTGATACCCCGCAGTGTCCGGTCTGTGGTGCACGGCTGATTGCGGTTCTCAAACCCTACGACGAAAAGATGTATCTGGCGATGAAAAAGAAGAACAAAAGTACTGAGGAGCGCGAAGCGGAGGCACGGATGATCCGCAACGCAAACATGGTGCTTTCCAGCGGGAAGAAGGCGATCATTGCGCTTGCCGGACGCGGGGTGGGGCCGGAGGCTGCGGCGCGGATTTTAAACACCTTTGCAACAGGTGACAACTTCTACCGTGAAATCCTGAAGGCCGAGAGACGCTTTGTCCAGACTCACCGGTTCTGGTCGGACTAACCACTGTTCATGCACCGGGCTGACCCCTGTTTTGTCCAGGGTTCTCCATGAACCCAGGACAAAACACGAGCAGTTCTGAAAAAAAGATTCGGGGATATGTTGATGAAACGACCCGGTTGTTTGGGAGGATGCATCCTGACGGATGCGGGAGGCATCCTGCCTTATTTCTGTTCCTTTAAGATGGTTTCCAGACGCTCTTCGAGGAAATCAAGACCGCGGCGGACATCGTCAAGATTCTTGCCGCCGGTTAAGATGATCTTTCCTGAGGAGAAGAGGAGTGCGACGATCTTCGGGTCCTTAATGCGGTAGACAAGACCCGGGAACTGTTCCGGCTCGTACTCAATTGCTTCAAGGGACAGAGTTGCCACAACCCGGTTCAGGTTAATGAACTTGCCAATGTCGTAGGAACAGACAATGTTCGTCACCGCAACTTTGGGGACATCCAGTGTTTGTACTCCCGCCTCTTTGAGGGATTTCAGGATGATCTCAAGGCCGTCCTGAAGCGCGGATTCGTTTCTGATGCCGGTTAAGACCACTTTCCCCGAGGAAAAGATCAAAGATGCCATTCTCGGCTCATCGATACGGTAGACTGCACCGGGGAACCGTTTGGTGTTCAGTTCACAGCCGTCAATCTTTTCAGCAATCTCTGCCAGGTTAATCTCATCTGCGATTACGCCGGATGCAACGATATTTTCGATCTTCAGCGAATCGTATGTTTTCCCATCCATCTCTATTTAATACGAGAGATGCAAGCATAATACTTCGCGTCCGTTGCACTGTCCCTGCCGGAATGTACTCCTTAGTCCTGCTCGCATTAATTACCTCAGACGTCCCATTCATATAGGACAATAACCATGACAGAGACGCTAGGGGCCCCGACTATTGGGGGCAACATTGGCAATTATGAAGAGACGTACCGTACGTTCTCTCTCGTCGCGCCAAAGTACTACAACTTCGCGTTTGACGTGGTCGATGCCTGGGCCAAAAAGGATCGCAACCACTTAGCGATGATCTGGGTAAATCAGCAGGGTGTTGAAAAGAAGTTCACCTTCTGGGACATGATGATCCACTCAAATGAGGCCGCAAATATTCTGATGAAGTTTGGCATTCAGAAAGGCGACCGTGTCCTTCTGATGCTTCCGCGCGTTCCCGAGTGGTGGATTTTAGTCCTTGGTATCATGAAACTGGGTGCAGTGTTCTGTCCCTCGCCCCACATGCTGACAGTGAAGGATATCGCCTACCGGATGAAGGTCGGCAACTTTAAGATGGTTATCACCGACAGCGAAAATATGGATAAGGTTGATCAGGTCGCGGCTGACTGTCCGAATCTCCAGCTCCGCATGATTGTGGACGACAAACCCGGAGAGCGGCTTGAAACGCCGTGGATCGGCTACCAGAACGAGTTACTGTATCCGGCCCCGGTCTCCACAAAACTTGTGAGCAGTGTCGGCCGCAGGATGCTTGCAACCGACCCGATGCTGATCTACTTCACGTCCGGAACCACCAAAGATCCAAAGATGGTGCTGCATGATTACGGTCATCCTCTTGGTCAGACGGTTACGGCAAAGTTCTGGCATGACTTAACCGAGTATGATGTGCACTTTACGGTGTCGGATACCGGATGGGCAAAGTGCGGATGGGGCAAGATTTACGGTCAGTGGATCTGCGGCGCATGCATCTTTGTCTATGATTACCGTACGAGGTTCCATGCAACCGAACTTTTGCCGCTGATCGAGAGGTACGGCATTACGTCGTTCTGTGCACCGCCGACGATCTACCGTATGCTGATCATCGCGGACCTGAAGAAGTTCTCGTTTAGCGAACTGCGCACCTGTACAAGTGCCGGCGAGCCGCTGAATCCGGAGGTTATCCGCATCTGGAAGGAAGGTACCGGCCTTACGATCCGCGAGGGATACGGTCAGACCGAGACCTGCTGCTGTATTGCAACGATGCCCGGTATGGAGGTCAAGCAGGGTTCAATGGGCAAACCTGTTCCCGGCTGGCACATTCAGCTTCATGACGATGAGGGTAACGAGGTTCCGCAGGGAGAGACAGGCAGAATCGCGATCTCACTTAATCCGAGGCCTGCTGGTCTTATCCGCGAGTACCTCGACAACCCTGAGGAGAACTCGGCGATGTTCGTCAACGGCTGGTATTACACCGGTGACAAGGCATATCTGGATGAGGACGGTTACTTCTGGTTCGTCGGCCGAAACGATGATGTGATCAAGAGTTCCGGCTACCGGATCAGTCCGTTTGAGGTGGAGTCCACCCTTCTTGAACACCCGGCGGTTAAAGAAAGTGCGGTGGTCGGCAGTCCCGATTCCATTCGCGGCATGGTGATTAAGGCGTTCATCGTTCTGCACGACGGATACCAGCCGTCGGAGAAGCTGGTGAAGGATATTCAGAATTATGTGAAGCGGACGACCGCTCCGTACAAGTATCCGCGTCTGATCGAGTTCGTTGCCGAGCTGCCGAAGACCATCTCCGGCAAGATCAAGCGTGCCGAACTCCGGAACCGTGAACTTGAGCGGTTTGCCGAAGAGAACGGCGACAACTAATTTTTTTCTTTTTTGAAAAGCAGGATCCTGTCTCAAAATCCCTTCAGTGCTGCACCGATTGCCCCGGCAAACTGTGCATCGGGAGAGGTAACCACCGGGCGACTCAGCCGTTCTTCCAGAGCAGTGCGAACCGCACTGCTGGCTGACAGACCGCCAGAGAGAAAGACAACATCTGCAACCCGTACGCGTGCCGCAAGACCTGCGGCCTTTTCGGCAGCGGAGGCGATGACGCCGGCAAGAATATCTGCACGGTTTGCCCCGGACGCCCGCAAACCGATGACCTCTGACTCGGCAAAGACCGCGCAGGTACTCGTAATCCGGACCGGAACCGCCCCTGTAACCGCAGCATCCAGTGTTGCAAACGTCTCGCCGAGGGTCTCAAGCATCATCTCAAGAAATTTTCCGGTTCCCGCGGCGCACTTGTCGTTCATAATGAAATCTGCAACAGCTCCGTTTTCCTCACAGACGATGACTTTGCTGTCCTGACCGCCGATGTCAATCACCGTTCGTACCGCAGGATTCAGGTAATGAACCCCCAGCGCATGGCACGTGATTTCGGTGACTGCCGCATCCGCGTCAACCGAGACGCGGCCGTAGCCGGTTGCCGTAATAAACAACTCTGATCGTGAAATCCCGTGTTTCTGCATGAGTTTACCGCACATCTTTTCGGTGAGTTCGCGCGTGTTCCAGCCGGACGGAACCATCGCGAGCCGGACAACCGCACCATCCTGCAGCAAAGCAAATTTCGTGTAACGCGAGCCTGCATCAATTCCCAGCGAATACATCTTACAGCATCTCCAGAAATGCAGACAGGCGGGTTGAAATCTGGCCGGTATCTGCACAGGAGTAGTCAGTCTCCAGATGCAGGAACGGGGTCTTTTTCACCCCGGACACATATCCGCGGAGTTTTGTACTCTCCGCGTTAAAGGTGTGGCAGGCAACCAGACCCATGTCAACCACACCGTCAACCCGGTACTCATCGATCTTTTTCCCGATGATCTCAAGCCGGGCGGTGTTTGGTGTCATGCAGGAGCAGGGGATTCTGATGTACTTGCGGGCGAGTGCATCGTAGACATCGGGATTTTCCTCGTCCACCAGGAGTTCGGCTGCCCGTGAGCCGATGCAGCCTTCAAGATATACGACCGTGCCTCCGGCGGCTTCTATTGCGTCGATGACTTTGACCGTCGCTTTGGTTACCGGAGATCCGGTGAGGAGAATACGTTTCAGGTGCCGCATTGGAACCGGCCGGGCGGTATATGTTTCTTTGAGGTTCTGAAGTTCTGCAAGTTTCCCGGCGGGTTCATATGAGCTCGTAACGGAGTTGAACATCTCAAATAATTCCCTGCCGGAAATCCGGGGCGGATCTTCTCTTGCAAGATGATACACATCTGCGAGCGCCAGCCGTTCTGCATTCTGTGCACGGATCTGATCACGCACCATCTCATCCGTGATGACTGCGCCAAAGATCTCTTCCAGCCGTTTTGCAAACTTTCTGAACTCGATCGTCAGAAGCGCGATGCTGTCCTCATCGATCGTCTGCGGGAGATGAATCACGTGCACCGGGATTTCTTCAGAGATGTACTCAAACATCTTTTTCTTGCCGTCGCAGGTTGTTTCGCCCACGATAAGTTTTGCAAAATGCGCGTAGGGGCAGCGGTCGCTCCGAAGCGATCCGTAACTGGACTTCACCAGCGGGCAGAAATTGACCGGAAGGTCAGTTTCTGCTGCGGGAATGGTGGTGTCCGTTCCGCCGCAGAGTGAGACGGGCACCGCTCCTGCGGCCCGGATCAGTTCGCGGGGAACAAAAGTACAGAACGTGCCGACGATGGGGTTCTCGCGGGAAAGCGCACGAACCCTCAGAAAATTTTTCCGGTGCTGTTCGGAGAAGGCGTCAAAGTCCGCGGGGAGATCGTTCATTGCTGTACTCATCCGCAAACAGCACATATAGTGCTTCTGTCTTACCGGTGATGTATCCCTTATTACCGTTCACGTCCAATATATACTCCAGTGAATATTCATGACGACCCTACAGGAATATCTCAAAAACTCCGGCGTATATGAAGATCTCAGCAAAATAATTCTCTTAATTGCGGATCAGGCGGCACCCATCCGTGCTGCGTTCATCAGCAACCAGAGTTATGCTGACTCAACAAATGCTTCCGGAGAGCAGCAGGCTGCAATGGACACCTGGGCCGATACGCATATTACCCGTGTCCTTGCAAAGAGCGGGCTTGTACATGCGGTCGCCTCCGAGGAACAGGATGACATCACCACATTCTCTTCATCGTCAAAATATTCGGTGGTGATGGATCCTCTTGACGGGTCTTCGCTTATCTCGGTGAACCTGTGCGTGGGTACCATTGTGGGCATTTACGACGGTGATGTGCTGCAGCCGGGAAAGAATCTGAAAGCTGCGTTTTATATGCTCTACGGGCCGATGACGACGCTTACGCTTTCGGTCGGGCGCGGTGTTGCGATCTTTGCCCTGAACAGCGACGGTGTGTATCAGCTGATGCAGGACAATGTGCAGATTCCGGAAGGAAATCTCTATGGTTCGGGGGGTCTCCGGACGGAGTGGCTGCCGGAGCATGCAGCGTTCATCGCAGATATTGAGGCGGCGGGCGGCAAGAACCGGTACTCGGGTTCGTTTGTTGCGGATTTCCATCAGGTGCTGAAGTACGGCGGGGTGTATGCGTATCCGCCGACGACGAAGTCGCCGGACGGAAAGCTTCGGCTGGTGTTTGAGGTTAATCCGATCGGATTTCTGGCGTCCCAGGCGGGAGGAGCTGTTTCCAATGGTGTTTCAAGTACGCTTGCGGTGGTGCCTGCACGGGTGCATCAGAGAACACCTATCTATGTCGGCAGCCGCGGCATGATTGCAGCAATCGAAAAAATTCACCATGCGTAACATATGACAACGACAATTTCCGTGTGTGCTCTGCCGCTCGGCGGTATTGCCGGGTCTGCGGCGATTTTTCCGGATGTCCTGCAGCGGGCGGCAAAGGTGTTAAAAGAGGCTGAAGGCTCACTTCTGACGGATTCGCTGGTGACGCATGTTGCCGACTGGCTGGTGATGGTAATGGTGCATGGAGAAGGCGGATCGTCACCGCTGGTTACGGCCCTGAAGGATGCAGCGATTGCGGCGGCTGCGGAGACGGCAGGAAAGCGGCGGCTGTTTTCCCGCAATGAAAAGCCCGTAATGTGCGGGTTGTCGTTTGCGGAGCGGGAGAGTGAACCGTTTGTGCTGTTTCTTGCCGATGCATCTGCTCCGAAGTTCTGGAACCCTGTTCTGCTTTCCCAGTTTGCCGATCCGTTTGCAACCCCTGCTCTTGCGGACGGAAACGGTTTTGTGTTCTGCACTGAGGATGCCGCAATGTTTCAGACGCCGCAGGATCTGCACCGACTGATTGCTGCGTCAAAGCGTTCCGCAATCGTGGGTGTCGCTGCTGATGCGGATACTCCTGCGGCATCCGCCGGTTCGGGCGTGGTGATGATCGCCCGTGCGGAGTGTCCGTACCCGACCACCGCGGAACTCTGCGGCGTGTTTGCCCGTCCCCGCGTCTTGCCGGAAGGGATACTCTGCCCGGTGAGTCTGTGTGACGGCAGGGCTGTGGTTCGCGGTGTTGTTCCCGTAGTGGCTCTTGGTTTTTCTGTTGCTGACGGGAAACTCTCCGGCCCGGTGGATCTTTTTGATAATCCAGCGTTTGATGCAGCACGGACTGCGGCGGGAAAACTTGCCGGATTTATCTAACCGGGGTTTTGCGGTGTGCTGTGGAACGGACCATTTTTTCATTTTTTATTCACTCCGGAAAAATCTCTCTAGGGGTTTTTATTCTGATTGATTGTGTACTGGCGAGGGGCAGGGTGAGAAAGAAAAGATTGGTACAAAATATGCAGGCGAACCTGCATATCTTTCTTAGTCCGAAGCCAGTGCATCCACCGGATTCAGATTTGCTGCCTTCCATGCCGGGTACAGACCCGACAGCAGACAGACCAGAATGCCTATCACAATGCCGTACGGGATGTAAATCAGAACCTCTGGGGCAAACATCAGACTGATGTTGCCAAACAGCAGGCCGATCACCAAGGCCGATGCACCGACACTCAGGATACCGCCGATCATCGCACCGATAAGACCGATGATCGCCGACTCATACAGAAACATCAGCAGTACCTGATTGCGGAGCGTACCGATACTGCGGAGAATACCGATCTCCCGGATACGCTCTTTCACGCTCATCAGCATCACGTTGAAGATGGCAACCGCTGCAACCAGCAGCGAAATGCCGCCAATGGCAACGAGGAAGAGCGAGATCATACCAAGCCCCTCCTGCATCATCTCTGCAAACTGCCGTGCATCGATAACAGACACCCGGTTGTCTGTGTCACGGTCGGCGCGTCCGTTCAGCCGCTTTTCAATCGCGGAGGAGATGGGGTCCAGATTATCCAGATTGCCGGTCTTCACCATTGCAGAACTGTAGAGATTGTGCGTGTTTACGATTGATTCATACCAGGTTGTCGTTCCAACAATTGCACTATCGGTGGAAAACGTCAGCGACATGCCGGTGTTTTCCAGAATACCCACAACACGCACAGCTTTCGTTGCACCGTTCTTGTCCGTCATCGTAAGCCGGCTGCCGATACGGAGATCATGGTCGTCTGCAAGCTTTTCGCCGATCAGAACTCCTTCTGTGCCGCGGGGAACTTTTCCACTCAGAATCGTCACCAGTTCGGGAATGTCGCCGGGTTTGAGACCATAGGTCTGGGCGCCAAATTCTTTGTTCTGGAACTTTACTACTCTTCCTCCCTGATAGAGAGGAATCAGCGAGTAGTCCGAGGTGACTGACCGGATCGCTGCTTCAATGTCGCGTATATCTTTTGAGGAGAGCCCGGTTACGGAGATGCCGTCCACCGTTTTCTCCTCATTCGATGTGATTGTCAGCGAGTTCGTTGATGATGACAGAAGCGACGTCATATCCGTTGAAAACGCAGCTCCCATCATGCCAAGCGAGGTAATCGCCAGAACACCGATGATAATGCCGATCATTGAAAGCATTGACCGCAGGAAGTTCAGACGCAGATTCCGCATTGACAGTTCAAAAATGATCGGGGAGACAATTTTATTGAGAGCCGATGCGTTCTTCTTTTTATTCATTCACAATTTCCCCGTCACGGATAACGATCGTCCGGTTTGCATATGTCGCGGTGTGCGGGTCGTGCGTAACCATGACGATGGTTCTTCCTTTCCTGTTCAGATCCTGAAGCAGAGCCATGATCTGTTCGCTCATCTTGGAGTCGAGGTTTCCGGTCGGTTCATCACAGAGGAGAAGCGCCGGATCGTTCGCAAGGGCACGGGCAATTGCCACCCTCTGCTGCTGACCACCGGACAGTTCAAACGGCGTGTGGGTCATTTTTGCTTCGTCAATGCCGACACTTGCGAGCAGTTCTTTTGGTCTGCCGGTATCATCGCGTTTGCCGTACTTGAGAATCATCGGATACTCGACGTTTTCATACGCGGTCAGAAGGCCGATTAAGTTGAACTTCTGGAAGATGAAGCCGATACGGTCGCGGCGGTGAATGGTCAGTTCGTCGTCGGTCATCTCTTTGACGCTGCGGCCGTCGATGTACATCTCGCCCATTGTCGGGACGTCCAGACATCCGATCATGTTCATAAGGGTGGACTTTCCCGAACCGGACGGGCCCATGATGGCCACGAACTCGCCCTCCATCACTGAAAACGTGACGCCGTTTAAGGCATGTACATCGCCTGCGGGCATGTGATAGACCTTATAGACATCAACGAGTTCAACAACCGGAACCTCGGACATGGTTTATTTCTTCCTTATGTCGTCAAGAAGTCCGCGCCGCCATGCAACCGCTGCACATCCTGCAATCAGGAGAATGATCACTGCGGCAACGATAATGCCGAGGGGAGAACCCTCGTTTGCAGATGTTCCGCTGCCGGAGATAACGGCACCCTGAAGCGTTACCTGAACGGTGGTGTCGTACGGGTTACCATCCGCGTCCTTGTAAGTGACCACAAGGTCCACGACGTTGGATTCCGGGTTGGTGAAGGTCACATCGAACTCGGCAATTCCGTCCGGTTCAAGCGATCCGACCACATAGGTTTCCATCGGGGCAGTTGGTGTTGCTTTGGCGGTTGTGACCATGATGGACTTTGCGTCTTCCAGTCCTGCGTTGTTGACGTCGCCGGTGACCTGATAGTAGGTTCCTTTGTTGGAAACCACGATGTTGTTTAAGACCATTTCGGCGCGGACTTTGCGTTCACCGAGTTCTACTGGAATCTGCACCGAGTTGGTGTGCAGGTTCTGGCCGTTCCGGTAACTTACGTCAAAGGAGATGTCGGTCGGTTTGTCCACGACGACGGTCAGGTTTGCATCGACATGCTGATCGGGATCGAGTTTTCCGACAAAGTAGGTGGTCTGTTTTGAGGAGACACCGTCACCGGTGACGGTGATCTGGATTCCGTTTAAGCTGTTGGCACGCGGGTTTCCGACACGGATGGTGACTTTTTCGTTCCGGCTCTGACCGAATGCGTCCGGCTGATCGATCAGGGCGACCGAGAGCTGGGTGTTGTCAACGCGGACGGCGAAGGTGTACTTGAGACTGGTCAGTCCTGCGTCGAGGAAGTCAAGGTAGAGCATCGGGTAAAAAGTACCGACTGCGCCGCGGGAGGTAATCGGGAAGGTGAAGGTCATTTCATCGCCCGGTCCGAGCATGCCGACACTGTTGTAGGCTTTGTCTTCGGAGGAGTATACTTCGTTTACTCCCATGATCAGCGCACGGCCGATGGAGACGGAGGTTGTTCCGGAGTTTTTGATGACTGCGGTTACGATTGCGGTGTCGCCCGGCATGAGGACTTCGGGGTCCATGGTCAGGCTGGTCACCGAGACCTGTCCGGTGACTTCTGCTGCCGCGGGAGCAGCAGCTCCGGCACACAGCAGGGTGAGGACGAGTGCTCCAATCAGGAAGGAGTGAGAGATTTTCATTATTGATTTACCTATTTTTGCGCGATTGTATAACCGCTTTTCCTTTGGAGAAGACGGTCTTTGATTCTGTCCGCTACCCATTTACTATACACCAGATTCATTTATCGTTTTTCGATAAATACTCGTCGTAACTCACGGATGTGTGCTGATCATTTCCCCGACAATCCTAATAGGGAGCAGGACAAACATTTCAGTATGAATTCCTGTACCTCTCGTGTTACCGGCTCGCTGGTCGGGGGGGCGCTCGGCGATGCGCTCGGCTATCCGGTGAAGTTCACGAGCTTCGATGATATTGAGAGGAAGTACGGAGCTGCTGGTCTTCCTGGATGTCTTGTGCCAAATCCGCACACGGGTTTGGCATGTTTTTCGGATGCAACACAGCTGACGCTGTTTACGGTGGAGGGTCTGATTCACGCGGCAAAGACGGGGACGGATCCGGTGAAGTCGGTGTACCGGTCCTATCTGCGATGGCTGTACACGCAGGACGGAGGTCTGGTTCAGCGTGCGGCAACGGGACTGCTTGTCCATCCTGAGATGTATGTTACCCGTGCACCTGCAGTAACAACGCTTGCGGCGTTGCATTCGGGTGCCATGGGAAGTGTGGAGATGCGGATTAATACGAGTAAATCGTCGGATGCAATGATGCGGACCGCGCCGGCAGGATATGTTGCGGCACCCCGGGAGGCACGTGTTCTTGGTGAGAGGATTGCTGCGCTGACGCATGGGCATCCGGACGGATACCGCGCCGCCGGTGCGTTTTCGGCGTTGATTTCTCATCTGGTTGCGGGGTCGGCACTTCCGGATGCAGCTTCTGTGGTTCTGGAGGAGACTGCAAAGCTTTCCTGGGGCGAGGAAACCGCGGCAAGACTTTCGGCGGCGCTTGTTCTTGCAGATGGGGATACTCTGGATACGGAGGCGGTTGCCATGCTTGGTACGGGAAAGACGGCGGAACGGGCGCTTGCGATCGGGTTGTTCTGTGCGCTCCGGCATGAGGGTAGTTTTACTGATGCGGTTCGTGCGGCGACAAATCACGGCGGGGATTCGAGTGTGACCGCGTCGGTTGCGGGACAGATTGCGGGGGCTTCTCTCGGACGCGGGGCCATTCCGGAGGAGTGGGTGAGGCTGCTTGAGCTTTCAGAGATGATTGAGGAGTACGGGACGCGCATCGGGTCTCTGCGGGGGATGCTATGACTGCGGCGGATGAGTTTTTCCAGAACGGGATGCAGGCGTATCTTGCCCGGAATTTTGCGGAGAGTGCCGAGTGGTTTACGAAAGCACTTGCCGAAAATCCGGAGAATGTGAATTACTATTATTACCGCGGGACGTCGTTTCAGGAGATGGAACGGTACGCTGAGGCGGTCGCGGATTATACGGCGGCGCTTGACCGGTTTTCCGGGTGTGTGCCGATTCGTTATAATCGTGCGGATATCTGCCGGAAACTTGGTCATGCTGATCGTGCGGCGGAGGATCTGACGTATATTATTGTCCATGCCGACCGGACGAAGGGTGAAGGACACTGGCTGGCGCTGGCGTATCTGAACCGGGGTCTTGCGCGGATTGATTGCGGGGATCTGGAACAGGGACTTATCGATTTCGGGAAGGCGGAGGCTCTTGCAAAGGAGCTGGAGGATAAGATTCTCCTTGCACAGATTGCTGATGAGCTGGAAAAAAGCGGGCTTTGAGGGTCTGCTTTTTTTCCATGAGTTCCGCGGGTGTGTCTGCGGAATTTCTTGGAAAAAAGTCCGGGGGATTTAGTCCCGGTGTTCGTGTGCGGTGCTGTGGTGGGTGCGGTCAAGCCATCTGTCCGCCAATGTGTAGAGGGGAAGGGCGAGGACGAGTGTGGCGAATGCGATGCCCTGTGCGGCGAGACCGATGATGAGGAGGGTGGTGAGGGTGTCCATGGTGATGTTTCTCTTTTTCTGGTGTGTTATTCTCTCCATGTTCCGGATCAACCGCTTTGTCCGAGCGGGTGAAGCTGAGGAAGTAGTTTTCGCCGGTTGGGTCGTGGATTTTGAGGCGGACGTTCTAGCTGTCTTTTGCGGTGTTGCGGTTTGCGGTTGTGTCTGTGCATGCGGGAAACGATCTGTCTTCTGGGGACTGTCTTCTGTCTTCCGGATGGTTGTCGGGGGATGCCTCCGTCGGAGGACGACGGAAAGAAAAGATGTCTGTTCCTTTTTCCCTTGTGAGTGGCGGAAACCGGGAAGACATCTGATGTTTGTTCCGGGTATGTTTTGTGGTGCTGAGTTCTGGTTCCGGGGTGTTCACCTCCGTGATTGGTGTGTCGTCCGGATCTATAACGTCCGGGGATGAATGTGATCTATCATCCCGTCAGTAGTTATAATTTTGGGGAAAAACGTGGGTTTCAGAGGTTTCTTCGGGGAAATTGTAACGAAGAACTATTTATACGCGATGATGTCAATAATCGCGAGTAAAAACAAATTATATATCTGAGATTATGCAGTCGCAATCCCTGCTGTTTTTGTGGTTTGTTCGCGCACCGGTTTCCCCATGGTTTCATCAAATATTGAATCCTGTTATAGTAGTATTTAGTACTATCCACGATATAATACTATCCCCAATTCATCTGAATATGCCCCGGCTTGTGCATTGGGGTAGTTTCCCGCATTTTTTGAAGAGAACGTCCTGAAATGAAATTTCGGGAGTATAGCTCAGGCATATTTTTTTGAGCCGCAAATTTTGTCTGATTTTTTGTGCGCACACTGCATATATGATGAAATTTCAATTAAGGAATTTTCCGCGTTATATCCTACTATAAAAGGATATAATCGGTAGCGAATGACGGCTCCGCCGTGCATGTCATCGCCTCTCTCCGATTCTGTCCTGTAGGATGTGGACATGACAGTAAAAAAGGATTTCGGGGGGATGCATTCCGTGCTCTCCTATGAAATGCGTGTGTGGCGGGAACATCAGCACCACCGCATACGTGATGCAGCAGGTACGAACACGCTGACGCTCCCCGATATTCAGGATATGCGGAGGGAGTTTTCATGATGTCCCGACTGTTTTCCATAATTCGTGCCGCCGATGCAGGTCTGCGGTCGCTGATTCCGGCGGGAAGAAGCCGGATGTGCCTCTTGTTTGCTGTTTTTTTGCTTGTGTGTATGTTGATGACGGGAGCGGTCAGTGCGGCGGGACCAAGCGGGAATTGGACGGATCCGGGAAATTATGATACTTCGTGGGCGGGTAGTGGTGACTTGGAGAATGACCCATACCTAATCGAGACCGCGAAGCAGCTTGCCGGTATTGCGGTGCAGGTGAACTCCGGAACTACCTATGGTGGAAAATACTTCGAGCTTAATGATGACATCGATCTGAGTGAACACTACTGGACACCGATCGGGAATACATCAGCTACATCCTTCCAAGGCACGTTCAACGGAAATGACAAGAACATCACGAACATGAATGTGACTCTTTCCTCCGCCATCGTCGCCGGTCTTTTCGGCAGGGTTGAGGGTGCGACGATCAAAAATGTAAGCGTGAGTGGTGCGGTAAGTGCCACCCTCACCGGCGCCTATTCCTCTGCAGGCGGACTGGCGGGGTATGTTTCCGACAGTATCATCACAGACTGCCACGCCGCCAGTACGGTAACCTCCTCCTCCCCCGTTGACAACATCTACTTATATATCGGTGGGCTGGTGGGGTCTGCCTCCGACAGTACCATCACAAACTGCCACGCAACAGGTAAGGTAACCGCTACCTATACTGAGGAATACTTTGTCTGTATCGGTGGTCTGGTGGGGCGGAACGACAACATTATTATCACTGCGAACTGCTACGCAACAGGGGCAGTAACTGCCACAGGCTTCATAGATGTCAATTTAGGAGGTCTGATCGGGTATTCCGAAGGTAGCAACGGCATCGAAAACTGCTATGCGACAGGGGATGTCACTGCCGACGGCCAATATGCCGGTGGACTGGTGGGGTATATCGAAGGCAGCATCACGAACTGCTACGCAACAGGTAAGGTAATCGCCTCCACCTCATATACCGGTGGTCTTGCGGGAGAATCCGAGAGCAGCGTCACGAACTCCGTTGCATTAAACCAGTGGATGAACGTGAGTAGTGATATTAGTTACTTTGGGAGATTCATCAGTGGATGTCCGACAATGGAAAACATCTATGCATGGCGGCACATGGAACTCAACATCAGCGGCAGCATCAGCTATCCTGTCTCCGAACCTGGCGGAAACAACGCTACCAACGCGAGTACGCTGATGATCTGGGGCAATCAATCATTCTATGAAGGTCTCGGCTGGACATTTGGTGACGGTGGAAACTGGACAATGAGTACCGATCCAGACTACCGGCTTCCTATTCTCGCATGGCAGTCCGGTGCAGCACCGGCAGGTGCGGATGCACTGCATCTGAACAAAACGCATGAAGTCTACGCGATTTCCGGTAACGGCGGAACGATTATTCCCAGCGGAAAATTGCATTATATGGACGGAAAATCTGTATCGTTCACTATCACAGGCACCGTTGGTTCGTTCACGGACAACGGAGCCAACATAAAACCAGAGATAACCGGCACCACATATACCATCCCGGATGTTGACAGGGATCACAGAATTGTCGCAAATATGCCTGAGGTAGGGGACGCGAAGATCATCCCCTACAACACTACTGTGGCAAACGTCACCTTCACGCTCAATACCAGCCTCGCTGGCGCAACCGGTGCATGGGTCAACCTCACCAACATCAGCAATCCGGCGGACATCAGCTCTAACCAGATTAGCGACGCAATAGCAGCAGGCACTCCAACCACCGTTCAGCTCACCGACCTTATACCGGGGCAGAGCTACCAGCTCAATATTACCCCGCTGAACATCACCCTTGGCGGAGTCCCGGTAATCTATACGCATGGCTCCTCCTACACCGCGCCGGTGCCGGAGATCCAGTTCGAGAATGCGACTACTGGAGATCCCATTGGTTCGCTTGACATCCTCATTGGTGATGCGGGTGTCGTCATCCGCGCAAACATCACCAATACCACGTATGGTGAACTCAAAAACGAAACCGTCAGCTGGATGTTGCAGGGCAATGAGTTTGGCAAATTCAACGAGGATGACAAATACCCCTATAACATCACCCTCAAGGCAACTGCGGCAGGCACGGGGGACATCACCGTCACCGTCAGCGGTTATGAGAAGAAGACACTTGCTCTCACCAGCAGCGCTCCCGTCACCTACTACCACGTCACCTACGACGGCAACGGCAACACCAGCGGTACTGTCCCGATCGATACGAGAGGCTACGCTTCGGGTGAGATCGTCACCGTCCTTGATAATACCGGTAATCTGGGCAAAACCGGACACACCTTCAACGGATGGTGGAACGGCAGCGCCCTCTTACATGGCGGTGACAAGTTCACTATTACGCGGGACACCACCCTCTCTGCGAACTGGACGGCAAACAAAACAATCGTCACCCTTGAAAACTACACCACTCCTACCAGTGGTACGATTACCTTCACCTACGATGAATTAGTTTCCGATATTACTCCGAAGCCAACAAGGAACGGTTACACCTTCCTCGGCTGGTACAACGAAACTACCGGTACGAATGGAACAGGCACGCAGATATTTGACAAAGACGGCAAGATACAAACAGTTGCAGGCTATGCGAACAGCACCGGTCATTGGAAAAACGACACCCGTACCATCACGCTGTACGCAAACTGGACCTCAACACCTCCCGTCCCGCCCGTACCCCCGGTCCCGCCGCAGCCGTCCGGCGACAGCGGCGACGGCTACAGCACAACCACCTCCGGAACTGTCAGCGGGACCGGAAAGGTAACCTTTGGCACCGTAACCGGCATCACCGGTGTATCCTTCGCCCCCGGCACCACCGGAACCGTCATCCTTGACAGCGACCCTGCAGGCGTCACCCCGCCTCCGGACAGCTACATCGTCATTGACATCACCGGCCCGGCCTTCGAAGGATATGCCCAGATAGAGTTCAGTGTCCCGGTCGCCCTCCTCACCGACCGCGGCCTCACGGTCTATGACGTTTCCCTCCGGCACTTCATCGGCGGCAAATGGGTAACACTCAGGACCCACTACCTCGGCGAAGAACGCGGCGCCGCAAACTACATCGCAGCGACGCAAACCTTCTCCCCGTTCGCCATCGTCTACGAAAAAGGCGGCGCAGAAATCATAGAATCTGCAACCCCCGAACCAACCGCCGCACCTCCGGAAAGCACAGCCATCAGACCGGAACCCGCCGAAACCAAACCGGCCGGCACCATCACAGTCGTTCAGACATCTGACGGAAACACCGGTGACCCGGCCTCCCTGCCAACCCTGACCCAGGCACCCGCACCGCTCTGCGGCGCACTCCTCGGCCTCCTTGCCGCAGGAGTCCTGCTGCGGAGAAAAGACTAAGAAGAGACAAACATCTCTTCTCCATCTCTCCTGGCCCCTCCGGCGGCACAGGACACCTTTCTCAGCCGCAGACAACTGATGACAAAGCACCTCCGGGATCCTCAAAAAAAATCGTAAACTCATGAATCCCGGAAAACCCGACCGGCCGCAACCAGTTCCGCTCCCACGCAGAATGGTATCCGCTAACGGCGGGGACCGTAGCATCCGGCCGGTTGCCCCGCATCATCGCAAAGAAAGGTGTCCGCCGACACCGGTGAACAAACCGGTCAGAATCGAAAAACGCTGCACACCCGCACAAACAACGCAAGAGCGGAATGACATTTCCGCTCCCTCCGGCACAGGTCTTATCCCTGTGCACTCTACAGACATTCATTTCCTTGTACGGCCGCAGCGGCGAAAATTCTGAAAAAAAACGGAATGCATGCAGGAGAAAACCTCTCTTGCATCACTCCGGAAAAAACAGGGAACCTATCATGATTAAAATCAAAGGAATCATCGCACTCATCAGTATCTTCCTTCTTTTTCTCTGCTTCTCCATCCTCCTCCTCCTCCTCATGCACTGAAGCACAGCAGAAAAAGAACCCGCATCCGGTAAAACCAGCAGGGGACCCCATCGGGATCGGGTTTTCTCTCCTCTCGCACACGGATCCCCGCAAAGATGCAAAAACCATTCGCCCCTCGCAAAAACGGAGATACCGGGGAAAGCAGCATCGCAAAACCCCGCACACCATTGACCGGAACCGTGGCTTCCTCTCATTCTCTTTCAAACCGCAGACTGCAACACACAAAAAAGCCGCCATCACCCCGTACAGCCCGCAAACATTTTTTCAAAAAAACCGGTGACCGAGACGGTTATATTATCCCATCGCCAATAATGGGATATGTCATTTCTCGCCCAGACAACAGATATGTCGTTTTTGCGGCAGTTTGATCCGGAAATCACTGATCTCATCAACAAAGAGTACAAGCGTCAGGTCGAAGGACTCGAACTGATCGCCTCCGAAAACGTCGTTGCCCGCGAAGTCATGGAAGCCATGGGGACCATTCTCACCAATAAATATGCAGAAGGATATCCCGGCAAACGCTACTACGGCGGCTGCGAATTCCACGACCAGATCGAAAACATCGCCCGCGACCGGCTCTGCCGGCTCTTCGGTGCCGAACACGCAAACGTCCAGCCGCACTCCGGCAGTCAGGCAAACGAGGCAGTATACCTCTCCTTCCTCAAACCCGGCGACAAAATCCTCAGCCAGAGCCTCAACAACGGCGGTCACCTCTCCCACGGCGACCCGGCCAACATCTCCGGCAAGTACTACGACGTCACCGCCTACGGCGTGAACCTTGACACCGAACTCCTGGACTATGCAGAAATCGAAGCACTCGCCCGTAAAACCCGGCCTGATTTAATCGTCTGCGGCGCATCCTCCTACCCCAGAGAAATTGACTTCAAAGCCTTTGCCGAAATAGCCGAGGATGTCGGTGCACGTTCCATGGCCGACATCGCCCACATCTCCGGCCTCTGCTGCACCGGCCTGCACAACTCCCCGGTTGGCGTCACCACCTACGTCACCTCCACCACGCACAAAACCCTCCGCGGCCCGCGCGGCGGTGTAATCATGTGCGGCAAAGAGTACGCAAACGCGATAGACAAAGCAGTCTTCCCCGGCATGCAGGGCGGCCCCCTCATGCACGTCATCGCCGCAAAGGCTGTCTGCTTCCGCGAAGCCCTCAGCAGCGAGTACAAAGACTACGCAAAGCAGGTCGTCAAAAACTGCAAAGTGCTCGCCCAGACCCTGATGGACAATGGATTCCGTCTCGTCACCGGCGGAACCGACAACCACCTCTGTCTCCTCGATCTCTCGGAACAGGGAATCTCCGGTCAGCAGGCAGAGGTTGCCCTCGGCAAAGCCGGCATCACGGTAAACAAAAACACCATCCCGCGCCAGCACCTCTCACCCTTTGAAACCTCCGGCCTGCGCCTCGGAACACCGACCATCACCACGCGCGGCATGAAAGAAGAGGAGTGCAAACAGGTGGGAGAGTGGATCTCCCGCGTGCTCCATCACATCGATGACGCCGGCCTGATTGCCGAGACCAAGGAAGAAGTTACCACCTTCTGCCTGCGCTATCCGCTCTACCCGGAGATTCGGGAGTAAAGGCACGCAGGCGATCTGAAATGGAAATCAGGATTAAAAATATCCGCATCGGAGGGGAAACCTCCCCGAAAATCATGGGAGTTCTGAACATCAGTCCCGAATCCTTTTTTTCGGACTCGTTCACCCCCTGTGATCAGGTTGTTACCCGTGTGGAAGAAATGATCCGCGAAGGAGCGGATATCATCGACCTCGGTGCCCGCAGTACCGCGCTCAACGCCCCGCCGCTGACGGTTGCGGACGAACGGGAACGGGTACTTACCGCAATGAAAGAACTTGACGGATACGGTGCAGTTCTGTCGCTTGACACCATGCATCCCGAAGTACTGGACGCCGCCCTGCACTATGATCTCGCCGCCATCAACGACATCAACGGTCTTGGAAATCCGGAATATGCAAAACTCGCCGCAGACTCCGGCCTGCCGGTGATTGCAATGGCAGCACACCGGCTCCCCGGCGACCCGTTGGACCTGGCAGGAACGCATGCTGCACTGCAGGAAATACTTGACCGTGCCGGGAAGTACGGCATTTGCAATCTTATTCTCGATCCGGGCATCGGTAAATGGGTTTCCGATCGGCCGCTTGCCGCGGACTGGGACCTCTGCCGGCAGTTCTCCGGACTGAAGCAGTATAACTGCCCGCTGCTCGCCGCAGTTTCCCGCAAAACATTCATCGGCGATTGTATTGGAAAACCGGCGCATGAACGTCTCTACGGAACACTCGGGGTGCTGTTCTACCTACTGGAGAACGGTGCGGATATTGTCCGCGTGCATGATGTGGGTGCGTCGCGGGATATTGTCCGGGTCTTTGAACAGCTCTGCCGGTAACGCGGAGCCGAAAACTCCTATTTTTCAACCGCCCATATACTTACCCATACATGGTGCGGACATTTATTGCAGTGGAACCGTCGGACGAAATCAAAGCCGCTCTTGCTGCCGCAGGACACAGCCTGCAGGGCACACCGGCACGGATAACTGCGGTGCAGGCTCCACTGATGCATATCACGCTCAGGTTCCTTGGCGAAGTATCCGAATCACAGATTCCCCCGATCACCGCGGCCTTACAGGGCATTCGTGCATCCCCCTATCAGATAACCGTCTCCGGTGCAGGAGTATTCGGCAGACCGCCGCGTGTCATTAAGGCTGAGATCGCAGACGACGGCGCGACCGCAGACCTTGCACGGCAGATTGATGCACTTCTGCTGCCTCTGGGTATTGCAAAAGATCCAAAACCCTTCTCCCCGCACCTGACCATTGCCCGTGTCCGGGACTACTCGCCTGCGCTTCTTCCCAGGATTGCCGCGCTGAAACAGCAGCCGTCCTTTGGCACCTGCACGATTGGTGAGGTGGTGTTCAAAAAGAGTACATTAACCCCGTCGGGACCCATATATGAAACAATTGCAGGAGTGAAGCTGTGACCAGAAATCCAATCGAAGCGGAGGTCTTAGCCCGCGTGCTCCCTACCGATGCCGAGCGCGCCGCAGCGCAGGAGATGGGAGAAAAACTCATCGCAGCAGTCTATGAAGCGGCAGGTGTCCCCGCGATGATGACCGGCTCGGTTGCCCGCGGTACCTGGGTAAAAGGCGACAAAGACATCGACATCTTCATGCTGTTCCCGCCGGAACTGCCCCGCGAGGAGCTGCAGGAGAAAGGACTTGCCGCAGCGTATGCGGTGGTGGAAAAGTTCTCCGGAACCGCGGAGGAAAAGTATGCCGAGCATCCGTATCTGAACGCGGTGATTGAGGGGTTCGATGTGGACCTTGTCCCCTGCTACCATGTTGCCTCAACCGCCGAGATGAAATGCGCTGTTGACCGCACACCATTCCACACCCGCTACCTTCTTCCCAAGATCGCCCCCCTCCGCGAGGATGTGCTTCTGCTCAAACAGTTTGCCAAAGGCGGAGGCGTCTACGGTTCGGATCATATGACAGGCGGATTTTCCGGGTATCTCTGCGAACTGCTGATTCTTGCGTACGGAGGATTTTCCGAATTCATGCAGGCGGCATCCGAATTCCGTTACGGTGAAGTCATCGATATTGAAGGATATTATCCCGACAAAAAGACCGTCCGGAAAAAGTTCTCCGAACCGCTGGTGGTGATCGATCCAACTGATAAGGACCGCAACGTTGCCGCCGCCCTTACCCCGACGCGGTTTGCGGAGTTCATGGAACTGGCGCGTGACTACTGTGCAGAACCAAGTCCGGTCTATTTCATTGCCGATTCTCCAACGCAGATGGGCAGATCCGAGTTTGCCGCTGTTTTGCAGCAGCGGGGAACCGCAATGCTTGCCATACGACTGAAAACACCCCCCTATGTTGCCGATACGGTCGTTCCGCAGCTGCGCAAGAGTATGGAATCGGTTCGATCCATGCTGGTCGCCGAAGAATTCCAGATTCACCGCGCCGAAGTTTCGATGGGAGCGGAAAACTCGCTGATTCTTTTTGAACTGCTCGTGGACCGGCTGCCGGAGATCGTTGTCCGCGCCGGTCCGCCGGTATGGAATCACGAAAATGCCGACCGGTTCGTGGACAAGTATCTGCTGCAGGAAGAGTTTGCCGGTCCCTGGATTGAGGAGGACCGCTACTACACCGAGGTCCGCCGCAAGTACACGACCGCTGCATCACTGCTTGCAGATTCGGCGAAGATTCTCTCCGGCTCTCTGGGAAAACATGTTCGTCAGGTGATGGAGGAATCGGGATATGAGGTACTGTCCGGAACGGATGTATGGTCGGCGGAGTTTTCCTTCTTCCTCTCCGCGTTCTTCGCCCGGTCGTCGCATGCGATTCGGAAACTGCGCGGAATCCGGCAGGAAAGGTAACCAAAATAAAAAAAAGTTATGCGATCTTCGAACCTGCTGCCGGTCCCGGCATGCAGGTGTAGATCTCTTTTACCACAAGTTTCAGCAGTTCTTTTTTGGGGAGTCCCGGCTTTTTTGCCTCCATCATCGCCATCATCTTCGCGTGTTCGGGTGTACCGGACTCGAGGGTTGCGTATCCTTTGAGCTGGATACAGTTGCCAATCTCACGGCTCCAGACAAGGAGTGCTGCCTGTGGGTTTTCCCGTACGTTTGCTGCGGTCTTGTTCATGAAGTTGTTTGCGATCCAGATGGTATCATCGTCCATTACCCACAGACCTCCCATCGGTGCGGCATTGGGTACTCCGGACTTTGATGCGGTGATCAGGTGACAGACCCCTACTTTTTCGATCTGCCCTTTTATCTCTTCAGTAATCAGTACCATGTGTGTATCTGTGCACTCTCCGCATGTCAACTTTGCGGAAATATACAATCCCGAAAAAACAGTCTATCTGCGCATGTCGGTGTTCCCGGAACAGTTCCCGGGAACACGGGTCATGGTGCCTGTGGCAGGCTCGATATCCGTATCGGATATCCGGGGGTGTCACACAGTTGTTCACAAACTCATCTGTTCATTAAACCAGTACACGGCAGGAAGTTAGTTCTTCTTTGCGTGCTTGCCGGTTGCCTTCGGTGCTTCGACTTTTGCGTCTGCAACCGGAGCTGCTGCCTTTTTTGCCTCTTTGTGTGACATAAATCTACATGTGCTTTTGGGGTGTATAAAGCTGTTTGTCGGGGCACGGAAAAATCGGCATACTGCTGCCTGTTTTGAAAATAACGAGAATTTGTTCCGCAAATCTATCCCGTATAATCCCCGGATTTACCCTCGCGCACCGATCATGTACAGCCGCGGCATATTTTCCGGTATTTTTCTGACAGATGCGGCACACCGCAAAAAAGAGAGGAGAGTCAGACGAAATAGGTTGACTCAAGACTTCCGTAGGCAATGGTGTTTCCATCGCGGAGTGATTCGATCACATCGTCCATTTTTGCATCCGCAGAGATTGCAATCGGCTCCGCACGACCGAAAACCTGGAACAGCATCCGTTCCTGACTGCCGAGTTTTGGCTCCGGACCGTGCCAGCCGTGTTCCCCGAAATCATTGATGCCCTGAACTGCGGGGAACGGAAATCCCGGTACCGGACCATGCTCGTATCCCGGCGGAATGTACCCTACCGAGGGAATGTTCCAGATTGACCAGATACACTGCATCTTTCCGTCGCCGGATTTGTTCTGTACAATTACTGCGATATATTTTACCTCTGCGGGTACACCGGTCAGTTCGATCTTCGGTGAGATGTTGCCGCCGGAAAACGTACTTGAAGGGGTAATACCGTTTGCTCCGAGGTGGATGGTTATCTGTTGCATACAATACACTCTCCTGAAAACCTAATAGAAGTATAGATTGGGGAAAAACTCCTCTTGTCCCAAATCCCCAGCAATAAATAGCAGGAGAGGCAACAGAAATCGTATGGACGAACTGACCATCTACACCGACGGTGCAAGCCGCGGAAACCCGGGAGAAGCAGCGGCTGCATGGCTGATTCTTCGGGGATGCGAGGTGCTGGAGTCCGAAGTGCGGGTTCTCGGGGTGCAGACCAACAACACTGCCGAGTACACGGCACTTCTGGGAGCTCTCGCCGCCGCAAAAAAGTACTGTGATCCGGCATCCGCAACACTCACTGTCTTCTCGGACAGTGAACTGATGATCTCACAGATGATCGGAACGTATGCGATGCGCTCAAAAACCCTCAGACCTCTCTATGACGAAGCAGTACAGGCCGCATCCGTCTACGCAGAGGTGGTGTATGTGCATGTTCCGCGGGAAAATGCGTACATCGGATCCTGCGACTGGCTGTGCAACAACGCGCTTGACACGCTTGCAGCAGAAAAAAATGCCGCGAAACATCAGAAACGCTGCGGCCCCATTGAATGCAGACCTATCGGTATTGTTCACTCACCTTTTTCCGAACGAAAGGATGCCCCTCATCAGGGAAGACATACGGACAAACTCAGCACAATTGAGATATACCCCGAGTATTCCGACGGACTTCTGGGGCTGTCTGAAGGCGATCCGGTATTCATTCTCTGCTGGTTTGATCGATCCGAACGCGACATTCTGCAGGTTGTTCCCCACGGAGGGCGCCGGGAACTGACCGGTGTATTTGCAACCCGTGCGCCGGTTCGGCCTAATCCGATCTCTCTGACGCTGGTAACGATCGTTTCCGTCACCCAAACCCGCATCACGGTGCGGGGTCTTGAGGCTATTGATGAAACGCCGGTATTGGACATAAAACCCTATTACGAAGGAATTGATGTCCCGGATACCCGCGGGTGAATGGATTTTTTCTCCCACGCCAAATTCGCAAAGGATATACTCTCCACCGTATAACAGAGTATGCAATAAGTTATATAGGCTTACATTACAGGTGAAATTGAAATGTCAGACAAACCCGAAGGATGTGACGGTAACTGCGACGGATGCACGCAGAAGACCGATACCTGCCAGCAGCCGAAGAAAGCAGATATCAGCGTACGCCATGTGATTCTTGTTCTTTCCGGAAAAGGCGGTGTCGGCAAGAGTACGGTCTCCGTAAACCTTGCATATGCACTCTCAAACCACGGATACCAGACCGGTCTTCTTGATCTGGATATTCACGGCCCGAGCATTGCAAAGATGCTCGGCATTGAGGATCTGAAACTTCAGGCAATCGGCGATAAGATCATGCCGGTAAAAGTTACCGGTTCCCTGAAAGTCGTCTCTATGGCGCTTCTCCTGAACACCACCGACAGCCCGATCGTCTGGCGCGGACCGATGAAGGCTGCGGCAATCCAGCAGTTTCTGGGAGATGTTGACTGGGGAGACCTTGACTATCTCGTCGTCGATCTGCCGCCGGGAACCGGTGACGAGGCGCTGAACATCGTGCAGTTTGCACCAAACGTGGAAGGTGCGGTTATCGTTACCACTCCGCAGGATGTTGCCGTGCTTGATTCCACCAAGGCAATCAAGTTCGTGGAGATGATGGATCTGCCGGTGCTCGGTATCATTGAGAACATGTCCGGTATGGTCTGCCCGCACTGCGGTGAGGTCGTGGATCTCTTCGGCAAGGGCGGAGGAGAAAAGGCAGCCAAGCAGTATGAGGTGCCGTATCTTGGATCGATCCCGATTGATATTGAGATGCGCAAGGCCGGCGACGAGGGAAGACCGTTCATCGTGAGAAAGCCGGGACAGACAAACCCGACCTGGGATGCGGTCGATAAGGTTATGGAAAACCTGATCGTCGAAGTCGAGAAAAGAGACGAATAATATTTTCATCTTTTTTTTTGGTTGTCACAGCACATTTGCCGGATTGTTTCCGGAAAAAACTCCACTCACGTTTTCCGGTGAACGACTCATCTGCAAAACAGACAGGCGGCATCAGATCCCTGCGTCATCATACCCTTTCGGTTCAGCGGGGGTAACTTTCATCATCTGCCGGCTGTAGGTGGAATACCTATTCTATTGAAAAGCCAAAGTATCAGTCTTTCGCTTTGGTTTTGCTGGGAAATCTCGGAACACACAGAATACCGCCGCTTGTGTATTGATAGCCGCCACAAATATTCACAGATGACGCCGAAGGCGCATCGGTAAAAATATGTGGCGATTTTCTCATCCTGCCCACCCGCCACGCAACAGCACACGAACACCAGGACTAACCCCCCGGACTCCTTTTTTACCCGTTCCTGCCCCGCAGCACCAGACCGCCGGCAAGCAGCACACACTCTTACACAACAGGATGTCTCCCGAAACCGAGGTTTGTTCTCGCTGACGAAACAGTACACGGTCCCCAGGGTGAACAGGCACCCTGTGATGTCATGAACTCATGGCACCACCTTTTTTATCACATCCTAAGGATTGGGTAAAATGTATTCAGTACTGCACACACCGCCGCAAACCAATCCTTAATACCCCCTGCCTCCAAACGTTGAACCATGTCATTAAACGTAAACGACACCATCCCCGGCTTCTGTCTCCCCGATGCAGCCGGTAATAAAATCTGCATCCCGGACGCATCCGCAGACCTCACCGTACTCTACTTCTACCCAAAAGACAACACCTCCGGCTGCACACTGGAAGCAAAAGAATTCTCCGAACTCCTGCCCCGGTTCACCGAACTTGGCGTAAAAGTGTACGGCATCAGTCAGGACAGCATAAAAAGCCATGAAAAGTTCATCCAGAAACAGGAACTCACCGTCCCGCTTCTCTCCGACCCCGACCACATCGCAATCGAAGGATTTGGCGTATGGATCCAGAAAAAACTCTACGGACGTGAATACATGGGCGTTGACCGGAGCACCTTCATCATCGACGGCTCAGGAAAAATCCTTGCTGCATGGAACAAAGTCAAATCCAGAGGCCATGCAGCCGCCGTCCTCCAGAAAGTACAGGAACTGAGGTAACCCCTCAGTTCAGCATCCAGATCGTTGCCGTCAGAACCGTGGCAAACGTCACCCAGGCAAGATACGGTATCAAAAGATACGCAGCAACCGGCCGTATCCGGTAGAACAGATACATCGTCGCGCATATCGCAACCCACAACACCACAATTTCAACCGCCGCAGCGCCAATCATCTCCCAGCCGAAGAACAGATACGACCAGAGAACATTCAGAACAAGCTGTACAAGAAACACTCCCGCGGCAATCCGGACATCGCGACGATCCGTCCCCTGAGCAAGAACGAATGCAAGCGCAATTCCCATCAGCAGATACAGTATCGTCCAGACCGGCCCGAACAGATAATCCGGCGGCTGCCACTCCGGCTTAATCAGCTCCGTCATAAACCACGAACCCGTACCCGTCACCGTCACCAGCGAACCAAGTCCGGCAGCGAAAAAACAAAGAACAACCGTCCCGATCAGTAAGAGAAAAGACGGCGTCCGATATGCAGTTGTCATATGTATCCCCTTCGCACGCAACAGATAAAAGTCCGGGGATGATACCAAAAAAGAGAAACAGTGTCCTCGGTGGATCTCAGAACATCAGGGACAACGCCGCTCTTCTTTTAAAAACGTCGCAATCTCATCAAGCATTGCACCGGGGCGCTCGATCTTTCCGGTGGCCAGATCGACCACCGTACTCGGCGTCCCCGGAAGCTTCCCGCCGTCAATCAGAAAATCATGCGGAACATTCACCTGATCCGACGTCACCGGCGACACCTCCCCGGAAATATTCGCAGACGTCGAAGTAATCGGGCTGTCCAGCTCCGCAATAATTGCCCGGGCAACCGCATGATCCGGATACCGGATACCGATCGTACCTGTTCCACCCGACAGATCAGACGGAAGGCAGCTCTTCACCGGCAGCACCACCGTCACCGGCCCCGGCAAAAACTTCCGGATAAACCGCTCGGCAAACTCATCCACGTACGCAATCCCGTAGATCATCTCAATATCCGAAACCGCAACGGAGATTGGTTTCCCCATCGGCCGCTGCTTGGCCTCATATACCTTATAGACGGCAATCTCCGACAATGCATCCGCCCCGAGTCCGTAGATGGTCTCGGTAGGATACACCACCAGCCCGTCACGGGAAAGAACCCGGACCGCTTTCTCAATCACTGCTTCCAGTGCAGGCGTCAGCTCTGCACGTTCATAGCTGTAGGGACTACAGCACGGACTCTCGGACTTTATCGGTTGTGTCATAATGAAACTCCCACCATTAAAACTCTCTGCCCCGGACGCGGTTGAGATCAAAAACCCCGATGGAACTGATATGCATCACCGCCATCACGCCCGCCTGAATCGGATCAGTGACCACCAGATCCGCCGCAGCAGACGCGCTGCCCACCATTTTCAGACAGATAACCGGAATGCCCTCGGCCTGCACTGCATGGATGGCCTTTGTTATCTCCCCTCCCATGATCGAGCCGGCAAGCACCAGAATCGACGCACGCGGCAGACGTGCGACCGCCTCAACCGCCGATGCAAGATTTTCCTCACCCACCAGCGGAATCGTATCCACCGAGATTCTCTCGCCCCGGATATTGTGACGATCGGCCTCATTGACCGCACCCATAGCCACCTGCGCCACCTGCGCACCGCCGCCCATCACGATCACACGCTTGCCAAAGATGGTACGAAACGTCTCCTGCAGCTTCACCTCCCGGATCCCGGGAATCAGCCGGAGAGCGGCTACCAGCTCCTGCACACGGTCGCATGCCTCAATCTCAAGATCAACCCATGAATAGCCGGAATCCGGACCACGGGTAACCGTCTCCTGCTGGGTCACCAGAATGTTTGCATCGTGCTCTGCACAAACTGAACCGATGTCCCGCAGGATCCCCACCTGATTCTCCGCAATGAGACTGATTGCATAATTATGACCGTCGTCCATAAAAATGAGTGCGATAACCGGGGATCGAACCCGGATTAGAGGCTTGGGAAGCCCCTGTCATGCCATTAGACCATTACCGCATGCAGTATCTCTTTTCGCCGTCAGTGAATATAGAGGTTATCCTCAGGGTAGCGTTGCACTCTGATTCCTGAGCATCCCCTGGGAACGCATACCTTCAGCCTGCTTACCGCTTCGCGGAAATACCCAGAGTTCCACCGAAGGATAAACCAACTCACCGCTTCTCGGCAGAGTGCAGCAGCGTTCTCAAACTCCGTTTTTGTCACCATCTCCATTCTTAATAGCAACAAAAACCACCATCTACGTAAAAACAGGTGTACTCCATGAAACGAAAACCAGTAATACCCATTCTCCTCCTCTGTATATTCCTCCTCACACTGCCTGCCGCCGCAGCAGAAGACAACTTCCCCGAAATACAATTTGCCGCCGCAGGAAGCGGCCATACCCACCTTCCGGCAACTGATCTCCAGACAAAAAACATCAACGAACTGCTCGGTGCAAAAAATATTCAGGAAATCGGAAAACAGCACGCAGTCCGGATCACCCTCGAAAAACAGAACGAAATCATACATGCCGTACCACAGCGTGACAATGAAACAGGTACGGCAACACCGACAGCAACCCCCACAGAAACCACAACACCGACAACGACCCCCACAGAAACCACAACACCGACAACAACCCCCACAGAAACCACAACAACACCGACAACAACCCCCACAAAAACCGCAACACCCGTACCAACCCCCGGATACATAACCGGAGGCGACCGGCTGCCGTACCCCCAGTCCGGCAGCACCCCGACTGTTTACCCCGGAGACACCGCCTTCGTCTATGAACAGATCAAAATCAAAATACGAAACGGTGACGGGCCAGGAAGCTACGCAACCTCCATCGCTTACATGACCGGCGACGCAAATCCGACCCCCATCAACACTATTCCGGCTGATGCAAACGGTGTTATCAACCTCCTCGATGTCTCCGTAAACGGCTACACCGGAGCCTACCGCATCTACGACGGCAGCACCTGGACCGGCAGCTACCTCTACATCTGGATGCCCGAGCTCAGCCTCGACGCATGGTATGCAGGCTCCACCGATTCCGTAAACGGCCAGACCGTCGCAAAAAGCAGCAGTATCACCTACGTCATTGACGCACCCAAAGTCGGCCCCTCTGGTATCGGTGCCGTTGCAGGCATCATCGTCACCACCCCCGTCGGCGGAAAAACCACCATGCTCGGCACCACCGACCTCTCCGCAATCAACATCAACTCCCCGCGCATCACAACACCCGCAGTTCCCCTCGGTGCCCCGTCCCTCGTAGGCGGCATCTACCAGTCGCAGGCCGAATGGACCATCCCTGCCGCATTCGCCAACTACGCCAAAAAATCCAACATCATCTCCTTCTCCCTCGGCAGTGCAGAAACCCTCACCATCACCGCAGCAGCCGATACCATCATCCGCAGCAACCCCTTCACCGTCACCATCGCCGGAAACCCGAACACCCCCTACATCGTCTCCATCGACAGCACAGGTTCCTCAGTCGTCCCCCAGATGATACCCGCCCAGATCGGCATAACCCGTGGTGACGCAACCCCGCAGGTCTCCGTTGACGGCGTCATCAAAACCGTCCTCATCCCGGACATCGCAGCATCCGACGCAAAATCATGGGGTGTCGTCACCACCGCATCCGACGGAAAAAGAATTGTCCAGTACACAACAAACCCCGTAAACGGCAACCCTGTCCCCGAAGGAACCTACACCATCCGCGTAAACAGCATCACCAGCTACAGCGCAGCAACCGCCGGAGCAGGCACCAACTATGACACAGTAAAGATCAGAATCAGCGTCGGCGGCCTCACCATCGCAACAACCGACAGCGGCCGCAGCTACTACATGGGCCAGGAAATCAAACTCACCGGCACCAACACCGACTCCGACACCACCTACCTCTTCCTTACCGGCCCCAACCTCAACGCAGGCGGCGTCAGCCTCGATGGATCCGGCACATTCTCCCAAACTCCGGTCCAAAGTGATAACACCTGGACCTACACCTGGGACACCGGCAGCAGCGGACTTGACGTCGGAACCTACACCATCTACGCCGTAGGATCAAAAAGCGACAGATTCCAGTTATCCGGCGCACAATATGCAACACTCTCCATCCAGCTCCGTCAGCCCGACCTCAGCATCGGAACCACCAGCCTGACCGCAGCAAAAGGCGACTACATCCACATCGCCGGAACCGCATCCGGCAGCCCCGCAGGCGTAGCCATCTTCATCTTCGGTACCAACTACTACGAACGGATAACAACCCCCGTTGACAACGGCAGATACGACTACAAGATGTACCTCCCCGAAAGCATGTCCTCAGGCCAGTACTACATCATCGTAGAACACCCCATGTACGACGGAAAATTCGGCGTCATCCAGATCACCAGCGGTGACCAGACCATCCTTGCCATCCCCTCCGTAAACGGCGGCACGCAAAGCTCCTTCGTCGTCGAAGGCCCGAACAGACTTCAGGGATCCCAGGCAGCAAACGCCCTGATCCGGATGCTTGACTCCCCCTACATTGACGACCTCTACACCACCATGAAACTCACCGTCCAGGACCCCTCCATCACCATTACCCCGATAGGAGATCAGGAAATAGGAACTCCCTTCACCATCTCCGGAACCACCAACCTTGCGCCAAACAACCAGCTGCTCATCGAAATCACCCCCGCTTCATTCGTCCCCGGCGACAAAAATCAGCAGACCTCCGCATCCGGCATCTCCGGTACCGTAACCGTCATGGCAGGAAACCCCAATACCTGGTCCTACCCGGTCAGCGGATCCAGTCTTTCCCTTGACTCCTACACCATCCGCGTATCAGGAATCGCCGTATCCGCCAGCACCTCAGCCTCCTTCAGCATCATCGCATCCCCCCAAATCCCCCCGGCAACCCCCGTACCGACTGCCGCAACCCCTGCACCCACCTCGTCACCAACCGAACCGCAGCCGACCCCGCTCGGCGGTACCGTACTCATCCTCGCCGCAGCAGCCGCAGGTGCCTATGCCGTATTACGGAGACACTAACTTTTTTTTTAAAGCACTTTTTTCTATCCCTGCATCATATAGATAAGATATGATTCTGGTAGACTGGGAAATCGCGGATCACATAAAACGCGGATTTATCGGTGTAACCCCGTACGACCCCGCACTCGTACAGCCGAACTCACTTGATATTCGCCTCGGCAACCACTTCGTCTGGTACGAACCCTGTGACGACGTCATTGACCCCTACAAAAAAGAAACCATCCTCTCCCACACAAGCGAGCGGAAGAGTTCCTACTTTGACATCATGCCCGGCCAGTTCGTCCTTGCCGAGACCCTCGAAACCATCACCCTTCCCGACAACATCGTCTCCTCCATCGAAGGAAAAAGCAGTGTCGCACGCCTCGGCATTGAACTCCACCAGACAGGCGGCTGGATCGATGCAGGATTTTCCGGAACCATCACCCTGGAAATGTGCAACGTCAACTCCCGCCCCGTTCGTGTTTATGCAGGAATGCCGGTCGGTCAGCTCGTCTTCTACGTAACCAAACGCTGCGCCTGTCCTTACGACAAAAAACCCGACGCAAAATATCAGAACCAGAAAAACGCAACCATCTCGCGATACGACAAAAATACCCTCCAAAACATCGAATAACTACCATCAGTCCCTCCCCCTATTTTTGGCTGACCATTTTGACAGCACCGGATTCCCAACCCTCATAACCTGCCCCGATCAATATAACTGGATATGACAGTACTGGCATGCCTCGGAGCCGGACGGATCGGCGGAGAAGTGGCCTTCCTTGCAGCCGCTCTCGGTCTCGCCGACGAAATAATTCTGCACGACATGTATGAGCCGGTCCTCACCGCACAAAAACTCGACATCACCCACGCAATAGACATCCCCGTCTCCTGTGACACAAAACGTCTGCGGGACGCAGACTACTGTGTATTCTCCGCAGGAGCTGCCAGAACCCCGGAGATCAAAACACGCGCAGACCTCTTCGACGCAAACCTGCCGGTAGCACGGGAAGCAGCAGATATGCTCTCCGGATTCGGCGGTCACCTCATCGTCGTCACCAACCCGATGGACGTCTTTACCTGGTACTTCGCAAAACACACCGGCCTTGCACAGGAACAGGTACTTGGATTCGGCGGCCTCCTGGACAGCCGCAGGTTCTCCCTCGCACTTGCTTCCGCCGGAGTCACGGGCGATGCCCGTGTCCTCGGCGAACACGGGGAACACCAGGTCCCCGTCTTTTCACGCCTGCCCATCAGCGTCCCGGACACCGTCCGCGAAGAAATACTTGCAGATATCCGCGGATCCTCCATGCCGGTCATCAAAGGGAAATCCGGTACAATCTTCGGCCCTGCCTGGCACATCTGCAGCATGCTTAATGACATCAGAACCGACTCGCACCGGTTAATCACCTGCTCGGTCCCTGCGGACGGAGCCTACAATATTGACGGATGCGCACTCGGCCTTCCGGTCACCCTCGGCAGAAACGGTGCCGCAATCGACGACTCCTGGACCTTCGATCACTGGGAAGAAACCAAACTCCGCGAAGCTGCAGACTATCTCACCGGCCTTTGCAGGAGAGTCTGATGTCAGGGGACGAATCATCCCCGGTAACCATCGCCATCAACCAGGCCGAATACACCAATGCACCGGGCGGACCGGTCGTCCACATCTTCGGCAGAACCGCCGAAGGTACCGCCCGCCACCTCCAGATCACCGATTTCCGCCCTTACTTCTGGGTCTGGGAAAAAGAAGCAGACCAGCCACACCCGGACAACATCGAAGTCACGCAGGACAAAGCAGTCTCCATCAAAGGCGAACCGCTCCGCCGCATCTACACCGGAAAACCAACCGACGTACGGATCGTGCGTGACCGCTACCACCACTACGAAGCAGACATCCCCTTCGCCACCCGTTTCTTAATCGACACCGGCCTGACCGGAGGCGTTACAGCACCTGCCGAAGTATGCAGCTACACCGAACTTGCACCGGTCGTTGTCCACTCAAAACCCCGCATCTGCATGTGCGATATCGAATGTGACGACCGCAACGGATTCCCCGAACCCGAACGCGACCCGATAACCTGTCTCACCTGCCACGACTCCTACGACGACCACTACACCACATTCGTTCTCCTCGGTGACACCCGCGTTGACTACTACGAACAGCCCGGTCTCGCGAACGGCTGTTTCACCCGCGACCACCACACTATCTGCACCTATAAAACCGAAAAAGAACTCTTCACCGCATTCATCGCCTACATCCAGGAAAAAGACCCGGACATCCTCTCCGGCTGGAACTTCGCCGACTTCGACGCCGACTACATCCTCAAACGGGCTGCAACCCTCGGATTCAAAACCGATGCATTCGCACGCCTGCCGGGACCAACCGAACGAAACGCCATGCGCGGCCGCGTCATCTTCGATCTCTTAACCGCCTACAAAAAAATGCAGGGCAGCCAGAAGGAATCCTACCGGCTTGACGCCATCGCCGAAGAAGAACTCGGCGAACGAAAAGTCCGTTACACCGGAACACTGGGCGACCTCTGGAACAAAGACCCCCTAAAAATGGTCGAGTACAACTTCAAGGATGTAGAGCTGTGCGTCGGCATCAACCGCAAAAACAACATCATCGAGTTCTATCAGGAAGTCTCCCGCTACGTCGGCTGCCCGCTTGACAAGGCACTCAACTCCTCCAACGTCATCGACATCTACATTCTCCGCAAAGCCTCCGGAAAATTCGTTCTCCCTTCCAAAGGGAACTCCGCCGGAGAAGAGTTTGAAGGAGCGACCGTCTTTGCCGCAAGCAAAGGCGTCAAGGAAAACGTCATCGTACTCGACTTAAAATCCCTCTACCCGATGGCAATGATGACCTTAAACGCCTCGCCCGAAACCAAATCCCCTGACGGCGAGATCCACGCGCCAAACGGCATCCGGTTCCGCCGGCAGCCGGACGGCCTCACGCGCAGCATCATCAGCGAACTCATGGCGGAACGCGACGAACGCAAAAAACTGCGCAACACCTTCCCCTACGGCTCGCAGGAGTACACGCTCTACGACATGCAGCAGAACGTACTGAAGGTCATCATGAACACCTACTACGGCGTATCGGGATTCTCCCGGTTCCGGTTGTACGATCGCGACATTGGATCCGCCGTAACCTCCGTCGGCAGAGCCATCATCCAGCACACCCGAAACATCATCACCGCCCGCGGCTATGAAGTAATCTACGGGGATACCGACTCCTGCTTTGTCCAGCTGCCCAAGGTTTCGCAGGAAGAAACAATGAAGATCGCCCGCGAACTGGAAGTCGAACTGAACGCAAGTTACCTCGACTTCTCCAGGAACACGCTTGATGCAGATCAGAACTACTTCTCCATCAAGTTCGAAAAGATCTACCGCAGATTCTTCCAGGGCGGCGCAAAGAAACGGTATGCCGGCCACCTCGTCTGGAAGGAAGGACAGGACGTTGACAAGATCGACATCACCGGTTTTGAGATGAAACGTTCCGACTCCGCACCCATCACCCGCGAAGTACAGGAACGGGTGCTTGAAATGATTCTCAAAGGCAACGGAAAAGAGGAGGTCAGCGAGTACCTGCCTGAAGTCCTCCGCATGTACCGCGCAGGCAGGTGCCCGCTCGAAAAAGCCGGGATCCCAAGCGGCATCAACAAAGCGCTGGACGACTACACGGTGCTCGATGCCCATGGCCGGGGAGCAAAATACTCAAACACCTACCTTGGCACCGACTTCAAGCGCGGCAGCAAACCAAAACGGCTCTACATCAGGCGCTCCTATAACCCGGAAAAATATCCGAACACCGATGTTCTCTGCTTCGAGTACCCGGACCAGATACCGGACGGTATGTTTGAGATCGACTGGGAGACCATGCTCGAAAAAACCATTCAGGCACCGCTGACGCGTATCTTTGACGCTCTTGGATGGGACTGGGACGAGTTTGATCCAACAAAAGCAAAGAAGACCACACTGGATATGTTCTTTTAATCTAAGCGGACAAAACAAATTTTTCCGGGGGGTTATCTCCCCGGACAGTGTATTGGTATATTGGAAAGACTGGTATGGATGGGGATGCGGCGGAACCGGGAATGGAGGTGGTTCGTATCACATTCTCACGGAGGATTCATGGATAAGTAGAGAATTTTTGTGGTTTTTGTATGGTATCACTCCTCGGCAGGGAATGCTGTGGTGCTTCATCCCTGCCTGATAGATACATGCACCTCTGAAGTATTAAACCTCGGGAATGTACGCAAAAGATCACCGCAGGCAGGGAAGTGCCGGCAGACTCCCGTCAACCCCCGAGTTCAGGTTTAATATCGTTTCACCGCCCACATGTAAGCATGGTTTCTGACGAAATCGACGCGGTTCTCTCACAGCTGGAGAACGATAATGTACGGTCGGTTCTCCTTCAGTTCTCGGACCTGGAAGGAAAGCCGAAAAACGTTGCGATTCCGACGAAACAAATGAAGAAGGCTCTGACCGACGGCATCAGCTTCGACGGTTCATCCATTCAGGGGTTTGCACGGCTGGAAGAGTCGGATATGCTGCTTCGTCCGGATCCTGCCACCTACCAGATCATCCCCTGGTCGGACGAAAAATTCCGGGCGGCACGGTTCATCTGTGACGTGTACACAACCCGCGGCGAACCGTTTGCCGGCGACCCGCGTAACATTCTGCGTACCCAGATAGAAAAAGCAGCAGAACTCGGTTACACCTTCAACGTGGGACCCGAAATGGAGTTCTTCCTCTTCCGGCTGGTTGACGGACATGCATCCGTCAATCTTCAGGATCACAGCGGCTACTTTGATCAGACCCCGACCGATCCCGGAGAAGACGTCCGGCGCGATCTGGTTATTTCACTCTCGGAGATGGGATTCAACATCGAAGCATCGCATCATGAGGTTGCCCCAAGCCAGCACGAGATCGATTTCACCTATGGTGATGCCCTTGGTATGGCCGACAAAGTCGTGACCTTCAAGTTCGCCGCAAAAACCCTCGCCTTAAAGCGCGGCCTGCACGCAACCTTCATGCCAAAACCCATCTTCGGTATCAACGGTTCCGGTATGCACGTCAACTGCTCGCTGATGAAGGACGCAAAGAACGCATTCTTCGATCCGGACGGCGACCACCAGCTCTCCGACACCGCGCGTTACTTCATTGCCGGCCTCCTGAAACACATCGACGGTATCACCCGCATCGCAAACCCGACGGTCAACTCCTACAAACGTCTGATCCCCGGCTATGAAGCCCCGGTCTATGTCGGCTGGTCTGCCTTAAACCGTTCCGCCCTCATCCGTGTACCCTCGTCACGCGGAAAAAGTACCCGTGCCGAGCTGCGCAGTCCCGACCCGACCTGCAACCCGTACCTCACCTTTGCCGTAATGCTTGCTGCGGGAATGGACGGTGTCATCAACAAAATCGAGCCGACGGAAAGCATCGACAAAAACATCTTCCGCATGACACCTGCCGAACGTGCTGCCGAAGGTATCCGCTGTCTCCCGTGGAACTTACAGGAAGCAAACAATGCGCTCTTGCAGGATGAACTGCTCTGCAGTGTCCTGGGTGAACATGTCGTTGCCCAGATCAACCGCATCGGCGAACTGGAATGGGCAGACTACTCCCGCGCCATCACCGACTGGGAGATCAAACGGTATCTGCCGAACTACTAACACCCTTTTTTGTGATTGTCTGCGGGTTCTGATACAAGCAGCTCCCGGCATTTTCCCTGTCAGAAACCGTCAAAATTCGTGAAAAAAAGAAAAGGAAAGAGTTAGAGTTAATCCTCGCCGTAGAAACCGTGGTTTCCGGTGCGCGGACTTCTCCGGTCAAAACTGCGGTGATCGCCGCCCCGGCGGTCGCCGGAACGGAACCCGCCGCTGCCGCTGCGGCCGGTATAGCCACCGCGGCTGCCGCCATAGGATCTGCGGTCACCGGAACCGCTGCTGCGGAACGAACGCTCACGGTCGCGTTCCTCTTCCTCACGCTCGGACCTCGGCGTTGCCGTCTGAATCTCCAGCTCCTGACCACGAATCGTCTTCTGACTCATGGTTTCAAGAACAGCTGCTGCATGCTCCAGCGGAACCTCAACAAACGAGTAGTTGCCGTACAGATCGATTCTGCCGATACAGCTTCCCGGAATATTGCACTCACCGGCGAACGCACCGACAATATCCTTCGGGCGAATCTGCTGGTTCTTGCCAAGCGTAATTCTGAACCTGACCATTCCGGGTTCTGCTCCCGTGTTCTCAAAAGAACCGGGTTCTGACGGTGATGCCGCAGATGCCGACTCGCCATTCTCTGAGGAACTGGTCTTGCCGGTATCGAGATGCATCTTCAGAAGAGCCGCTGCAACCTCAATACTCGTAATCTCCGAATCATCCTCGGTCTCAAGCAGCTGCTCAACCATCGGCAGATATTTCTCCAGATTACCTGCGATCAGCACCGCGCGAACCTTGTCAAGGAACATCTGCATCTTCATCTCCGCAACATCGTCCAGCGACGGCAGAGGAGTCTTGGCAATCTTGATCTTTGCATACCGCTGAATATCACGGAGCTTGTAGATCTCGCGCGGCGCAACAAACGTCACCGACTTTCCGGTTCTGCCTGCGCGGCCGGTTCTGCCGATCCGGTGCACATAATACTCCACATCCTGCGGAACATCATAGTTGAACACCATATCGACATCATCCACATCAATACCACGGGCTGCAACATCCGTTGCAATCAGCACATCAATGGAACCTCCGCGGAAACGCGCCATCACACGGTCGCGCTGCATCTGCTTCATATCGCCGTGCAGAGCTTCCACAAAGTATCCGCGCGCCTGAAGACGGCTCATCAGATCATCAACCGTCCGCTTCGTGTTACAGAACACAAGCGCCAGCTCCGGATTGTTCATATCCAGCAGACGGCAGAGTGCCTCAAGCTTGTCACGCTCGCGCACCTCAATGTACGTCTGCTCGATCTGCGGCACCGTCAGCTCGCGGCGCGTTATCTTCACAAACTGCGGATCATTCTGGAACTTGCGGGTAATCTCCAGAATCGGAGCCGGCATGGTTGCCGAGAACAGAATCGTCTGGCGATCCTCCGGAGTATGATGGAAAATATCCTCAATATCCTCACGGAAACCCATGTCCAGCATCTGATCCGCTTCATCAAGCACGAACATCCGAACCGAGTCAAGGTTCAGCGTCCCGCGCTTCAGATGATCAATAACCCGTCCCGGGGTTCCGATAACCACCTGAACAGACCCGCGAAGCACCTTTAACTGGCGTTCAATCGGCTGTCCGCCGTAGATCGGAACAACACTCAGTCCCTGTTTGTATTTCATCAGCCGGGAAAATTCCTCGGCAGTCTGTATTGCAAGTTCCCTTGTTGGTGAGAGCACTAACGCCTGCACCGCTTTGTTATTTGGATCAAGCCCCTCGATAATTGGAATCCCGAACGCCGCCGTTTTCCCCGTACCCGTCTGAGCCTGCCCTGTTACATCGTGCCCCTCAAGGATCTGCGGAATTGCCATTGCCTGAATCGGCGTTGGTTCCTCAAATCCCATGTCCTCAATTGCCTGAAGAAGCTCTTCAGAAATTGCGAACTCTGCGAATGTTTTCGTATCCTCCATTCGCAATATAGTAGGAGGGCTGAGGATATATAGTAAACCGGGTCTCAGGCATACAGGTACAAAGCCGGCGGAACCCCAGAGTAGAAATAGCACTCCTGACGAATGAGAATAATATATGGAGGATGTCTATATCGCCCGGGCCGGGGCACTTTCTGCCAGGCGCAACACGGAAAGCAAAATTCAGGCCCTCTGCACAGCGGCAGGCCTGGAAACCATGGTCTCCGAAGGTGACCTCACCGCAGTCAAGGTACACTTCGGGGAGCGCGGAAACGATGCATTCGTCAGCGCCCTGCATGTCGCAGCCATTGTGCGCCAGATCAAGAACGCAGGCGCAAAACCGTTCCTGACCGACACAAACACTCTGTATCTGGGAGGACGCAGAAACGCCATAGATCACATTGAGACCGCACTCTCCCACGGATTCTGTTATCCCGTAACCGAATGTCCGGTCATCATCGCCGACGGTCTCCGGGGAACAAACGCCAAAGAAGTCGAAGTGTATGGAAAACACTTCGACTCGGTGAAAATTGCAGCAGACATCGTTGCAGCCGACAGCATGGTTGTGGTCTCCCACTTCAAAGGACATGAAGTAGCAGGATTCGGCGGCGCCCTCAAAAACCTCGGAATGGGATGTGCCTCAGGCGAAGGCAAACGCGAACAGCACACCACCCGCCCGTTCCTCAAAAAAGATACCTGCATCACCTGCGGTGCCTGCATCAATGCATGCCCTGAATTCTGCATCAGTCTCGGCGGAAAAGAGATCGTCATCGATCTTGAACACTGCATCGGCTGCCTGATGTGCATGAACACCTGCCCGAAACACGCAATCGATATCGACTGGAAGGATGACGGATGCGTATTCGTGGAAAGAATGATCGAGTATGCCGCAGGAGCAGTTGCAAACAAAACCGGCAAAGCATTCTACATCAACTTCCTGACCAACATCACACCGCACTGCGACTGTACCCCGTGGAACGATATCCCGATCGTGCCTGACATCGGCATTCTCGCATCGCGTGACCCGGTAGCTCTGGACAAAGCCTGCTACGACCTGGTCAACAATGCGGAAGGTATCTTCGGCAGTCTCCTGCCCGATCATCACCATGAAGGCGAAGAGAAGTTCACCCGCGTCTGGCCGGGAACCCAGCCGGAACTCCAGTTCACCTGTGCCGAAGAGATGGGACTCGGTCGGGCAGAATACCGGTTAAAAGAAATTTAAGTTGGAGTATTCGCACATACTATCAACATCCGAATATTTTTCGGTCTTTTCCCGAATTATGCCCTTCCTTTAAATAGATGTAAAGTCTGTTCGACGGACAGCCTTATTGCAGAGTGTACTCTAACAAGTACACTCAATGGAGTTCAAACCGCGCTTGGTTGCCATGCCGCTTGTGGTAACACTGCTGATGCTCATAGCGCCGGTAATCAACCCCTACATCGTCGGAGCAGCAGTCATACTCCTGTCCGTAATTCTCTATACCCTGCATAAAACCCATTATCTTGCAATCTCTGTTGCAGTCCTTGCCCTGCTCTACGGAACAGGCCTCATCCCCGTCACCGCATTCCTCGGGCCCATGATGATGATGGTCTGGGGAGAGTATCTCGCCCGCAAACTGCGGGACTATACGCCGGAAACACTGGCATTTACCCTTGGTGCAATTCTTGGTATCGTTGCAACCATGTTCCACTGCATGCAGCTGGACAGTCTGGTTGCAATCATCGCGGTTGTCGTACTGCTCATGCTGCGCAGCATCCTCACCGACCGCGACGACGCAGGAATGATCGGACTTCTGGGTGTTGCAATGACCATTACCCTGTTCTTCGATCTGGAGTTCACGTATGATGCAACGATGCTCGCCCTGGCGGTTGTGGTCTGTGCAGGATTTGCCTACTTTGCCTACCGGGCAAAAACGGTTGACGCAAGCGGCGTGTTTGCCGCAGTTCTGTTTGGTATCATCCTCATCACGTTTGCCGGAGTCCCCTGGTTCCTCATAGTTATCAGCTTCTTTATTCTGGGATCATTCTTTACCAAGTACCGGTACGCAGAAAAAGTCTTCCTCGGTGTTGAACAGGGAAAAAGCGGACGTCGCGGCTATATGAATGCATTTGCCAATGCACTCGTGGGCGTTGCCGGTGCAGTCCTCTTCGGCATCACCGGAGACTACATCTTTGCCGCACTCTTCCTCGGCTGCATTGCAACCGCAACCGCCGACACGCTCGCAAGCGAGATCGGTGTCACCGGCGGAACCCCGTACATGATCACAACACTGCGTCCGGTGCCTGCCGGAACAAACGGCGGGGTAACCGTCCTTGGTGAACTCGCCTGTCTGTTCGGTGCAACAATCATCTGCGGACTTGCGTTCATACTTGAGGTTGCCCCCTGGTATGTATGCCTCATAGGCATTGCCGCAGGATTTTTCGGTACCAACATGGACAGTCTGATCGGTGCACTGATCGAAAACAAAGGCGTTATCGGCAACTCCGGAACAAACCTGCTTGCAACACTTTCCGGCGGTCTGTTCGCCGTGGCGGTTTACTGGGTCTGCGTGACAGCAGCAAATCTTCTTTTCTGAATGCAGCGGGGATCCAAAACCAAACCCCACATTAAAATGGATGCGTGACGGATTAGTATTGGGATAAGATACGGTGCAGATATCATTACGACTTGAACTCAACGACAAGCCGGGCCAGCTCCTTGCGGCAATTAAACCGGTTTCTGACAGCGGTGCGAATATTATTTCGATCATGCACCAGCGCGGTGCAGAAACGAGCAACGGAACCCTGATCGTGGACATTGTCGTCTCGCTCCCGCAGAACCGCCTCGATCAGCTGAAAACAGCGCTCGCACAAAACGGCATTGAGATCATCCGGATAGGAACAGAGCACCTGACCTGCACCAAGACATTCATTTTAATCGGTCATATTCTGCACACTGATTTGACGGACACGGTGAACCGTATCGATAAGGCAAACGTCGCCGAAGTGACCGAACTGCACATCATCATGCCGCACATAACCCAGCCGTCCACCGCAAAACTGACCATCAAAGCTGCGGGAGCTGCGGAGATGAACCAGGCATTTGACATTCTGATGAAGATTGCTGAAGAGAAACATCTTCTGATCGTTGATGAAATGGAGGAAGAACCATGACACCGATGAAGATTGCCCTTCTCGGCCTCGGCTCGGTTGGCAGAGGAGTGGCCCGGGTTCTTTCCGATCCGGCATACGGATTTGTGATAACCGCAGCAGCCGACTCCAAAAGCGGTGCAGTCGCCCAACCGGGAAGTTCCCTTGATATGGACGAGGTGTTTTCCCGCAAGGCAGCAACCGGCAGATGCGGAGATACGGCGTGGAACGCGGAAAGAATCGTCCGTGAAGCTGAATACGACATTCTTGTCGAGGTAACCCCGACAAATGCACAGACCGGTGAACCGGCTCTTTCCCATATCCGTACGGCACTTGCACGGGGAAAACATGTGGTGACCTCAAACAAAGGTCCGGTCTCCATTGCCTACCCGGAACTTGCACAGCTTGCCGCAGAACACAATGCAGCGTTACTCTTTGAGGGAACAGTCGCAGGCGCGGTTCCAATCATCAATGGTCTTGTACACGGTCTTGCCGGAAACAAAGTCCTCCAGTTGTTTGGTATCTTAAACGGTACCTGTAACTACATTCTCACGAGAATGGAGGAAGAGAGCCTCACCTATGCCCAGGCACTTGACGAGGCACGCGATCTCGGGTATGCGGAGGCAGACCCGACCTATGACGTGAACGGAACGGATGCCGCAATCAAACTGGTGATTCTGGCAAACGCGGTGTTTGACATGGGGGTCACCCTGGATGATGTGATTCGGATCGGTATTGACCGGCTGACGCCCGACGCGCTGCGCATGGCAGGTACGACCGGCCATACCATCCGGCTGATCGCGTCGATTCATCCCGAAAAAAGGCTGCTTGAAGTTTCACCCCGGCTGATTCCCAAGGATCATCCACTGGTGGTGGAGGGTACGCTGAACGCGGTGACGGTGGAGACCAAACTTGCAGGTCCGATCACCTTCATAGGAAGGGGGGCAGGATCCGTTGAGACCGCAAGTGCCGTCCTTGCGGATCTGCTTGCAGTGAAGGAACGCTATGGCGGAACATGAACCTCTAAAAACCAGTCCGGAAGACACAATAAAACCCGTGTCGGTTCCCGGGGGAATGGTTGCCCGGCGCGGCCAGTTTTTGCAGACGATGCGCCAGATGACCTTTGAAGCCGGTCATTTCACCACGGCAGAACTTGCAGAGGCAGCAGCGGTTCCCCGTTCGACTGCACAGGACTGGATCAACCGGCTTCTGCGGGAAGGATGTATTTTTCTCAAGGAGGAAAAACACGGGAGAAATCCCGCGCGCTACGCATCGCGGAGTGCGATGCCGTCCACCACCTGCCGCCGCATTTTCACCACGGTGGACGGAGAGGAAGTTGAGATTTATCATGAATGTCTCAGCAGCGGCTGCGCCGGATTTTGTGAGTTCCATCACCGGAAAGCGGGTGGTGCCGCACTGTCGGTTGCGCGGGACGGTATGCTTTTCCGGGAGCGCAGCCGTATTGGTATCACCGTTCCCGAACCGGATCTCACCAATGCGGCAGTCGGCCTTGCAGCGGTCCGGCGTGAAGGGAATACCATCATTCAGACGATCCGCTCGGTCTATGGCGGTCCGGCATACTCACTGTCTTCCATGATGGGGCAGGCAAAGGGTGTCTGCGGAGTTTCCATACGTTCGGCCGATGGTCAGGTGACCGGAGAGGTACGGACACGGGCGCTCATGCATGTAACCGTGGGCATCGATGATACCGACCGCGAAGGTTGTGGCGGTGCGACATTTGCCCTGTCACAGGCACTGCTGAAGTATCTGACCGAAAGCGGTGAAGCTATCGGAATCCGGCATCAGGTGGCGGTACTGTCACAGGATATTGAGGAGAAAACCGCGGGGAACTCGTGCAGTTTCCTGGAACTTGCCGTTGAACCAGAAGCTGTGACAGGACTTGCAGCAAAGATCAGCCGGTTTGTTGAGGAGGAGAGTGTCTCCGGGAACTGGGGTGTTGCAATTGCCCGGGGTCTGCATGTTCCGGCAGACCTTCTGATGCTTGCCGCACGCATACGGCGTGAACGGGTGACAAAAGAAGAGGTACTGGCAGCAGCAGAACGGTGCGGGATTGAAACGTTCGGTGGTCGCGGGGTAATCGGTGCGGTCGCGGCGGTTGCGCTTCGCACCCAGCCGCAGGAGGTCCTGCTGGATCTCGCATATCCCGTACAGGACTGCTGAATACTTTTATACGATAACGTGTAAAATATATTTTACATGAATACAAAAATAACCGGAGCTCTGCTGGCTCTTGCAGCCCTGACTCTTGTGGTGTTTGCCGCAGGCTGCATAGGGACCGCGGATCAGACGGCAAAAGTCAATGATACGGTGAACGTTTTTTATACCCTGACGCTGGAAGACGGAACCGTCCACCAGACCAATGTCGGAAAAGAACCGCTGAGTTTTGTTCTCGGTTCCGGTCAGGTTGTCAAAGGATTTGATGCCGCGGTCACCGGCATGAAACCGGGAGAAACAAAGACCGTAACCCTGACCCCGGATCAGGCCTACGGTGCATACAGCTACGACACATACGCCGACATTCCGCTCTCCCTTGCAGAGACCTACAACAACGGCCCCATCTCTGTCGGGTCCACCTTCCTGATGTACGACTACTCGACCGGTGCAATTCAGGTGGTACAGGGTGAAGTCATGGTAATCGACAACGAGAGCAACATGACCCGCGTCGTCATCAACCCTCCGCTTGCAGGAAAAACCCTGACCTTTGAGATCACGCTCGACTCCATCGGGAAGAAAACCACATAATCTTTTTTTGCCGGACATCAGGAAAAGTTCTTTGCCTCATGACGTCCACATCTCCAAATAAGTACATACGTACCAGAGATACCTATGGGAAACGCTGAAAATAAACGGTTCCAGATTGGCTGGCTGAGTGTAATTCTGATGCTCGGTGTCGCAATTCTGGTAGGATATGCAGGTCTCGGACTACTGGCAGCCGCCGGTGTGTTCCTGCTTGGCATCGGTCTCATCATGGTCGCCTTATCCTTTGCACTTGGCAGAAAAGAACCGCTGATCACCGGTGCCGGTGTACTGTTTGCAGTTATCGGTGCGGTTCTGATGCTGCTGTACGCAGGAGCGGATCTGATGCTGGTCCTCGGCGGAGCACTTGCCGGTATTGCCCTTGCTGCAATCGTCTATGTTGCAGCAAAGAAATAATCAAATTTTTCGGGAAGTTACAAAAATATGACGACGGATTTACGAAGTAAAGTCGAGGAAGACCGCGGACTGCTGAAGAAGATTCAGATGGGAATCCCGGGTTTCCGCGGATACCGGCAGAAGGAAGATCTGCGCATTGCAGACTCCCTTCTCCGGATGCAGGTTGCGGATCTGCTGAAGTCGGATGTTCTGGGAACCCTTGAACTGATCCGTGAACGTGCGGGAAATGCACTGGAACTGGATCTGATGAACGACATTGCAACGGTTGTCTCTGCGGCAAAAACCGCAGAGACCAGAGTCCGCCACGCAGAACAGGGATACTCGGGAATCTCACCGGCGTACCGCGTCACTGACGAGCAGCTGAACACGCTGTATGAGTTTGACGTCTCGCTTGTCGACGGTATCAGATCCCTGGGCAAACTGTGCCGTACCGCGCTCGGTTCAGCTGATGCAGGAGATTTCGGCCTGGTGAAAGCGGATCTCCGCGACATCCGTGCGGGTCTTGCAGAGCTATTGGCAGTGTTTGAGAAACGTATCGAGACAATGGCAGGGCTTGGTGCATTCTAATGGCATTATTCTCAAAAGTGAACAAAAAGATCGGTTCCGGCTCCGACATCGAAGGAGCAGATTCCCGGAAAGGATTCTACTGGGTTGAGGATCAGAAAGGCGACAATGTGATGTGGCGCCTTCCAAGAAACGTGATGTGGAACGACAACGTGCTGGTCCGTGAGGATGAGTACGGTATCTTCTTCCGCGACGGAAAAGCGCTCGCGGTCTTCGATCGCCCCGACCGGTATGCGCTGACGACACAGAACATTCCCGTCCTGAAAGATATTGCGGGAACGGTTCTGGGAAACGTCCAGATCGGTGAGTTCTTCTGGGTACAGAAACGGGAGTTCCGGGACAAGTTTGGTACCAGCCAGCCGCTTGCATTCCGCGATGTGGACTTCGGCGTTGTACAGCTGAGAATCTTCGGCCAGTTCTCCTACAAAGTAACCGAACCTCTGCAGCTGATCACGGAGTTTGTGGGAACCAAAGGCCTTACGAAGTCCGAGGAGATCGTGGAGTGGCTGAAGGGCCAGATTGTTGCAGTCCTGAACGACACGCTCGGTGAACTGAAGGCAAAGAAACAGATGGGCGTTCTGGATATGCCTGCATACCTGCAAGAGATCGAACAGCTCTGTCTTGCAAAACTCACCCGTGAGACCGAGGTCTACGGTCTGAAGATCATGAAGTTTGCCGGTCTGAACATCAACATGCCCGAAGAGGTTCAGGAGGCAATCAACAAGCGCGGCGCAATGTCTGCTCTTGGCGTGAACTACATCCAGTACCAGTCCGGTAAGGCAATTGAAGGTATCGGAACCGGCGCAGCACAGGGAGGCGGCGAAGGTTCCGGCTTTGCAATGATGGGTGCAGGCATGGGCGCGGGAGTCGGTATGGGTAACATGATGGCACAGGGAATGGCGGGTATGGCCGCAGGCCAGCCGGCACCGTTCGGCGGTCAGCAGGGTACCCAGCAGCCGCAGACTCCGGCTGCCGCCGCAGTACCGCAGGTAACCTGTGCAAAGTGCGGAACGGCAGCACCTGCCGGTACAAAGTTCTGTCCCGAATGCGGCTCACCAATGGCACCGCCCGCTTCAGGCAGATGTGCAAACTGCGGGGCAGCCCTTCTGCCCGGTGCAAAGTTCTGTCCGGAATGCGGGACCAAAGTCGGGTCACCGAAGTGTCCGGCCTGCGGTGCTGATGTTCCGGCAGGCACAAAGTTCTGCCCCGAGTGCGGACAGAAACTCTAACCTTTTTTTAATCCCCTTACCCCAACACCAGTGAGCAGAACCATATCCAGCCGATAAACACCGCAGAGGCTGCAAGCGTCAGCGGCACACCGGTACGGAAGTACTGCCAGAATGTCATCGTCTCACCGTGTTTCTCCGCATTCTGGATAATAATCACCGAACTTGCCGCGCCAAGAATCGTCAGCGTGCCTGAGATCGTACTCCCCGCCGCAAGGGCAAGATACAGATGGAGCGGTGCTGCCGCAGCCTCAAGCACCGGCAGAACCAGTGCCACATACGGCACATTCGATACCAGCTGCGGCACAAGGATACTCACCCCGAACAGCACCGGCATCGACGTGGTAAACGACTGCGGCAGCATACCCTGAATCACCCCCGTGTTCCAGACCGCGGCCATCAGCACAAACATCGACACAAAGAACAGCAGCGTACTCCAGTCCACCCCGCGCAGAAGTTCCAGCCGCCGAGGGGACAGAACCACCAGCGGCAGGGCAGCAGCCACCGCAATTGCCACCAGCGGCAGCTCGTACCCGGCAAATGACAGTATGATCCGCAGGAAGATCACAGCAAACACGAGAACAAGGGACGCCTTGGTCAGCCGTTCCAGCACCGGATCCTCCGGACTGCGGGAATCTTCAGCCGGTGATACCGCAGCACCTCCGTTTGGCAGACGCCATATCATCATGCGGTACAGAATATACAGACTCGCCAGTGCCGGAACACACAGATACACAAAGAAACTGCCGAACGCATTGGGAACGCCTCCCGACAGTGCAATCAGCAGTACCTGCGGGTTTCCAATCGGGGTCATCACACTCCCGAAGGTTACCGCTGCGGCAAGTGCCACCAGCATCCGGGTGACCGGAATCCCGAACGTGCGGGCGCAGTACAGTGCGACCGGCGTCCCGATGATTGCGACCGTATCATTCATCAGGAAAGCGGATGCTCCGGCCATCAGAAAAATAAACCAGAACATCACCTGACGGCGGGTGGACGCCTTTGCAAACATCGCAACCGACGCGGTATGCAGCAGACCGGAGCGCTCCATTGCAGCACCCAGAACAAACATCCCGAACAAAAACACGATCACCTCCACGTTCACCGCCGCAACCGCAGCGGCAGGAGTTATTGATCCCGTAACAAGCGCAAGAACCGCACCGGCAGTCATTACCGCCCATATCGGCAGACGGACACGCCCCACCTGCCGCACCACAATCAGCAGAAAAACAACCGCAAGAATACCAACGGCAATCGGAACCATAACCCGGTGCCTACACGCGGGAAATATCCAGGAGATCTACAGACCGGTACGGCCCCCGCATCACATCCCCTTGCGAATAATTCCGGACAGCCGTAAACGAAACACGGGTTCCAACCGCAAACCCTTCCGGAACACCGGCCGCAGGAATATACACGATACCGTCGTCCCCTGAAATAACCACACCGTCCCCAAGGGAGGAGATCGTCCCATCACAGGAAAACTCCTTCGTATCCGGCAGACTCACATACCATACGCACAGAACGCAGGCAACCACCAGCACCACACCAGCTATCGTATTCTTCTTTGACATAAAAAAAGGTCAGGGTTTTGCGAGGATGATCTGAATGCATGAGACATTGGAGGGGCCGTTGTCCATCTCGACCTGATCAGTAGAGGTGGTTACACTCTGTTTGACCACATTTGGCAGAAACTGGCGCGTCACAATCTCGGCAGTATCGACAGCACGAACGATGGCTTTGCCGCGGGCCTTCACGATCACCTCGGAGTTGCCGGCATTGAACTGTGTAACCACAGCAAGCACATAGTTCATCACCGGCTTGTTTCCAATCAGGACTGTATTATCCATCGTTGTAGTATCATTTGGTGATAATCAGATATCAGTTGATCGTATACATCCGGATCGGGAAAACTATCGGGGAATCCTCGTGATTTCCCGGATAGTTCCCAAAAGAACCGCATCAGAAGTATTTCTTTGTGTGCAGAAGCTCGGCGTTCAGAACAGATGCGCCCGCAGCACCGCGGATGGTGTTGTGTCCCATTGCAACAAACCTGATGCCGTCACGCACCCGTCCAACGGAGACGGTCATGCCGTTACCGCGGTTGCGGTCAAGCCGCGGCTGCGGCCGGTTTTCATCCGGAAGATAGAGAATCGTTTTTTCCGGCTGGGTCGGAAGTCCGGAAAACGGCGGCTGCCAGGTCCGGAAGGCTTCAATGACTTCGTCAGGAGTTGCCGGAACATCGATCCAGATATTTAAGGTGTGCCCGTCAATAACCGGAACGCGGTTGCAGGATGCAGATACGGTAAACGGCGCTCCGGTGATCTGCGTGCCGTCAAAGGTACCGAGAATCTTGTTTGCCTCGCGGGACATCTTCTCCTCTTCAGATCCGATATAGGGTATCACGTTGTCGTAGATGCCGAACGCCGGAACCCCTTCAAAGCCCGCGCCGGAGATCGCCTGCATGGTTGCAACGTTGATGGTGGTGAACGGGAACTTCATCAGCGGGGCAAGCGCTGTTGCAAGCATAATCGTGGAGCAGTTCGGGTTTGTCACGATGAAACCATCGCGGTTGTGGTTTTTCTTCTGCAGATCAATGAGTGCGGCATGCTCAGGGTTGACCTCGGCAATCATGAGCGGAACATCTGCGGCCATGCGGTGGGAACTTGCATTACTGAAGACACCAACACCTGCGTCCGCAATCTCGGACTCAAGGGTTGTGGCAATGTCCGCAGGAAGTGCGGAGAACACAATGTCGCAGTCCTTTACCGCGTCAACCGTGGTGGGAGAGACAACAATATCCCGAACAGACTCCGGAAACGGGGAGTCCAGCCGCCAGTTCACGACGGATCCGTAGGTCTTGCCTGCGGAACGGTCGGATGCAGTGAGGGTCGAGAGGGTAAACCACGGATGGTTTGCGAGGAGCTGGACAAAACGCTGACCGACAGCGCCGGTTGCTCCAAGAACACCAACATGAATCATGAGGTATTCATATGCTTTGCCGGATATTCATGCTTTCGTCCGCATCCCGCCGGTCATCAAACAAAGCCGCTAACCCGGATTCATCCAAAGACACTTCCATGATGCCGCCGTCCTGGGCAAAGTAGATGCAGGCGGATGCCTCCACGAAAAAGAGCCGGCGAACCGCAGCGGCATAGATGGAGACCTGACGCCGGTAGTTTCTCAGTTCGTCTGCTCCAGCAGTATGCAGGGAACCGGATTTGTAGTCGATGATGCGCCAGGTTCCGTCGGTATACCGTACAAGCCGGTCAATAGCACCGGTACACTGCCTGCCGCAGATCTCAGCCGAGAACGGCAGCTCACAGAACTCCTCGGCAACGTTCTGCATCAGAGGAGAGGTACGAAATGTTTCATATGCATGTTCAAGAGAGATACGTGCCTCCGCATTCAGCCGGTAACGTCTGCACAGCATGGCAGCATCCTGTCCCTGAAATACTCCGTGCAGAGCCGTTCCGTAAACCGCGGACGCAGATATAGTGCAGGTGGTCTCCCGATCCGGATGGTTCAGGCGGGTTGCGCTGACCGGGCGTCCTGCGGGGTCGCGGCGTTTGGCCGTCTCTTTCCTGACATACTGATAGTCTGCGGGAAGAGACGGGATTTTCGCAGGCACAGGGGTATCAGATACGGCATTTTCGTCAGAAACATACTCGGTAACGGAAATCTCAACCGGGATTCCGTCATCCGTTGCAAACGTAAACGACGATGAACTCTCCTGCGGGAGGAGATATGCGGCAAGCCATGCGGCACGGCTGTTCTTCGGCGGAAAGTTACTGCCCTGCACATAGGACAGAATCAGATGATCCCGTGCCCGTGTCATGGCAACATAGAACAGCCGTTTCTTCTCTGCAATCTCTTTTGCATCCCGGACTTCGCGGGTGAACATCTTCACAAACGTATCCGCAGCCCGGTCTCCGGCGCCGTACATCCGGAGCGGCAGACCCACACCGAGATCTTTGTCAAGCACAAGGCCGGTTCCGGGAGGAGAGATCGTGCTGTCAAGATTTGCAAGGATTACAATCGGGAACTCCAGTCCTTTTGCGGCATGCACGGTCATAATCCGTACCGCATCGCCTTCCGGCAGATCGATCTGTGCGACACTCTCCTTGATCTCCTGCTCAGCGCCGGTTGCAAGCATCCGTACAAACTCCGGCAGCGGCATCGCGCGTCTGCGTACCTGGGAACGGGCAAGTCCGATCAGCTTCTCCAGATTTGCAAGAGCATACCTGCCGTTCTGCATGCCGCCATACACCGCGTACATGCCGGATTCGCGCAGAATCCGCCGCAGAAGTTCCGGCAGCGGCTCAGTTCCGGCAGCGGTCTGCCACTCCTTCAGCCGGGCAGCAGCGGCCGCAATCCGGGACCCGGGATGTTCCGCAGCATACCGGCGAACACGTCCATAGTAGCTGCCGCCGCCCACAATGCAGAGTTCCGTATCCGGAATGCCGAAGTACGGGGAACGCAGAACACCGTAGAGCGCAATATCATCGCCCAGACCGGCAACAACCGAGAGAAGCTGGGTGATGTCGGCAACCTCCTGCGAGCGGTAGAATCCCTGGCTTTTGTAGATGCTGTAGGGAACATCCGCCTCACGCAGGGCATGCTCAATCATCGCCTGACTGTTGCGGGTCTCCAGCAGAACGGCAACGTCCCCGAACCGTGCCGGACGCAGGTTAGCCCCGTCCCGGATCATTATGCCCGAGGCGATCAGTTCCCGGATACGTGCGGCAATTGCCCGTGCTTCAAGAAGCGTATCAGGAGAAGATCCGTCAGGAATGGTTTTGAGAATCTGTACCGTTCCTGTGTCCGTTTTGCGTTCCGGGGAGACGGAGATGGGATCATAGCCGACATCCCATGCCTCGGCGGTCTCGGAAAACAGACGGGAAAAGATGGTGTTCACCACACCCAGAACCTCTTTCGTACTGCGGAAACTGATGTCAAGGGCAACCGGATCTGTCCCGCAGCCGGCGGTTATTCTCTCCTGCATGGCGTTCACCTCGCAGATGTCGGCGTTGCGGAACGCATAGATCGACTGTTTCGGATCACCGACGATGAAGACCGCATCATTAGACGGGGTAAGAGCACCGATGATCTTCCAGACGATGGCAGACTGTGCCGGGTCGGTGTCCTGTACTTCGTCAACGAGGATGTAGGAGAAACGCCGCTGAAGTGCATGCAGAACGCCCGGAATCTCAATAACCTCTGCGGTCATGCGGATGAGGTCCTCAAAGTCCAGCGCTCCCCGCTGCTGTTTCTCCTGGAGGTAGCTGCGGTAAACCTCGTCGGTTACGCGGCCAAGCGCGGCAATCACCCGGACACTCTCGCGGGAGAAGGCATCGTCGGGATCCGGAATCTGATTCCATCCCTTCGGAACCATCTCCACCGCAGACTTCAGCACGGCAAACGATCTCCGCAGCCGGTCAAGGTCTGCACCGAACACGCCCCGACTGCCGATCCGTGCGCCGGTTTTGCTTCCGTTTGCCTCCTGAACTGCGGCCACAGCAGTGCAGAACGTTTCCGCATCGGCATCAGCCGTAAGCTGTCGGAGAGCCGGAAGAATCCGGCGGAGATACGCTGCGCCGGAATCGGTGCAGTCTCCGTAGCACTCTGCAAGATCGATCAGATCCGCAACAGCATCCGGAGTATCCCCGGAGAAGAATACCGCCTGCCGTTCCCGGACAGCCGCAAGCATCAGCCGCCGCCACTCCCGGATACAGGCATCCATTTCTTCCTCGGTCTTTGGGAAATGGTGCCGGAACTCAGGATACTTTGGAAGAAGTTCGGCAATCACCTTTTCCGGAACGGCCACATCCTCAAACAGCAGGGCACAATCCTGATACAAAGACTCCGGAGGCCGAATGAGAACATTGCGGATGAGTGTTGTCGTCAGTACCTGCTTTTCCATCTCGTCCAGAATGTCAAAACCGGGATCAAGACCTGCGTCCAGCGCGAACTCCCGCAGAACCGATGCGCAGAATCCGTGAAACGTGGTGATAGATGCGCGGAAGAACTCATCGAGAATACCGGTCCAGAATCGGTACTCGTCTGCACCGGATGCGGCGTCGGCAAGCGCATGGATGTCGGACGCAATTCTCTCGCGCATCTCGCTTGCGGCCTTCTCGGTGAAGGTCAGAGCAAGAACCTCGGAAACGGTTGCGGTACCTTTTTGTTTCCGCAGATGCATCAGAAGCGCCAGATAGCGTTTGCTCAGCAGGAACGTCTTGCCGGTACCGGCACCTGCCGTTACGCAGAGGCTCTTTCCCATTGCAAGTGCCTCCTTCTGCCGGACGGTCAGGTCCGGTATCATATATCCCCTCCGGCCAGAGACCGCAGGCGGTCAAACCGGCAGATAAACCGCTCGCGGCAGTGTTCGCAGGATGCTTTATCGTAGATTGGCTGACACCTGCCCTGCTGCATACCGGCACGGCAGCGTGCCGCATGGATCAGGGCACCGGGTACAAAACAGTCCGTATCACGGCTCAGCGGATCGGTCTCTTCAACCGCGCCCGCCGCTATCCGGTAGTAGGTTCCCCCGCCCCGCGTCCAGTCGGGATGAAGATGTTCCATTGCCGCAAGGTAGAGCGGAAGCTGCAGGGATCTGCCGGATTGTATCTCCGCAGTCGTTTTTGCCCGGCCTGTTTTGTAGTCGGTTACGCAGTATGTTCCATGGGAAAAACGAATGCGGTCCACTCTTCCCTCCAGCCGCAGTTCGCTTCCGTCAGGAAGCGGAACACCCGGCATTTCCGTCATGGAGAAGGGATATTCCAGCAGCTCTTGGGGCGTGACACTCCCGGACGCGGCAAGGGCAATCTCGTGATCGATCACCTCGGAAAGCCGGCCCGGATACGAAGGCGTGCCGATGTAGCGGTTGCGCAGGCTCTGCCACTTCGGTGTTGCAAGACCGGTTTTGGCAAACTCCTCATCCGCAATCCTCAGGAGATCGGTTAGGGCGGCATCCCGCGTATCCTGCGACGGCGGGAAGTTCTCCGACTCGGTGATCAGCCGGTACATTGTTTTGTGAATGACATTCCCCAGCTCCGGCCGTTCATCGCTTTCCGGGTCGGGATGAGGTATCAGCCGCAGATGCAGTTCCGTGTACCAGCGGAACGGACAGGCGGCATACCGCTCCAGATCCGTTACGGTAAAACATGCCGCCGCACTGTACCGGGCTTTGAACTGTTCCTGAAGCGGATGAGAGGAAAAAACCGCGTCATACACGGTTGCAGGAGCACCGGAACGCGCGACCGTCTCGATTCCGATTCTCCGTGCCGCATCGGACAGATCCGGAAGACGGGAACAGTCAAGACCTTCCTCCCATGTTCCTTCCGCAATCAGGCGGCCTGCATATTCCGAAAGCCAAGACGCCGAGTGGCGGAGTTCGCCGCAGGTCCATTCGGTACCCGGCAGATCAAACATCTGCATCCATGCGGACGGAATTTTTGTCGTTCCCTCATCACTTGCGGGAGCGGAAAGATACACGGATTTTTCGCCGGCAAGAACCGCCGACAAAAACGCATACCGTTCCTCTCTGAGGGTCTCTTCGTAGGTCTGCGTTCCTGCTTCCAGCGTCTCTGCCATGGTCAGGAACGGCAGCCGGGGATGCACACGGGGCAGCACATCCGCAGTGAGACCGGCAAGGAAGACATGCGGTATGGTCTGGTGAACAATTTCCCGGAACCCAAGAATTTTCACCGTATTGTGGGGATTTCCGGCAGCAGGAGGGACACTCTGCACCGATCGGACGAAGGCAAAAAGCATCGCATAAAACTTTCCGGGGGAGATACGCTCCGGCTGTATCAGGGTTTCTGCGGCGTCAATGTCTGCAAGAACCGCGGAGAAACGTTCAACGGCAGCCGCGTCTTCCGGCGGAAGACGTCTGCCGAGATGACCCTGCGGGTAGCCGAGCTCGGCAAGGATGCGGCGCAGGACGGTGACAAACTCCGCGACGGAACGCTTTTTTCGACCGAGACGGTCCAGCAGGGAGAACACATCCTCAAGTTTTTTCAGGAGGATATCGATCCGCTGCACTTTTGCCGCAAGCTCCGTTTTTTCCGGAGCGGGAATGCCGGGATCATTCATGCCTGCCGCAAATCCTGCGCGAAGACGTTTCGGATACTCCAGCCACTGCCGCCTGCCGCCGGTGATTCCGGCAGCGCGGGAGAGCCAGGTGAGATCCCGGGGCGGGATGTACCGCTCCCCCCAGGAGAAGTACGGATAGGAGAAGAGGGTTGTCATGTCCGGAGCGGTGTAGTTTCCAAGAACCGTTTTCAGCAGGGAAAAGACAGCGGCTATGGACCTGCTGCGGAACAGCGGGTGACCGATGGAACTGGTAAACTCCGGGGGCTGTCCGTTTGCGGAAAAATCCGGGAACAACTCTCCGGCAAGCTCGGCATACAGCGGAACTTCCGGGGTGAGCACCGCAATATCTCCGGGTTGTACTCCATTTTCGATGAGGCAGCAGATCTCTTCGGCAATCGCGGAGAGTTCAGCGGTGCGGTCAGGAAACACGCCGATCTTTTTGATCGGCAGATCGGGTGAGACGGAAAGCCGCTGAAACACCGATTCAGCAAACGCTCCGGCCCTGTTTCCGGCAGGCGGTACGCCTTCCTGCGGCGGAAAAATTTTGTCGTTTGCAGCATACGGAACAAACTCAGAGAGCCGGTCTGCCGCAGTGCGTACTGCGTCCAGCAGTTCCGTCTCACGTTCTTTTGGCGAGAAGATGCCGTAGAGGTACACGGATTGCAGCGGAAACCTGCCGCTGCGGACGGCGTCTGCGGCGAGCCGGAGGACGGCAGGTGCATCCGCGGTCTGTTCGGTGTCACAGAAGGTCTCATATGCAGTAAATACCGATGCAAGGGCTGCGAGTCTGTCGCTTCCTTTCGGGAGCACGGCATTGCGGAACCTGAGCGTGTTGTAGAGCGTGACGAGATTTTCCACCGATGCAAAACCCACGGATTTTCCGGGGCCGTCCGCAGGGTCTGCTTTGGGCGAGAGCAGGCGGCACATCTCAGGATTGGTTTCGGCAATCCGGGAAAAGATGAGCTTCTGCTCAACGGGAGAGAGAATACGCACGCCGGGATATGCCGTGGCTACCACGGTCTCGGCAAATCCGGCAATGGTTGTGATGCGGGAAGGGATGAACGGAATTTTTCGTGCGGTTATGTCCTGCTTCACGGTTTCTGCCAGACGGTTTACCGGCAGAATCATCCAAACTCCTGCCGGGTGGTCTTTGGATTCCGCGAGAAACTCCGCAGTATATGCATCACGGGCGGTTCCCGGTAATCCGTAGCGGATCGTCGCAGCCATTCTGGTGTTTACGTGTGTGGCAGAATGCAATAAACCTGATCCAATCCGAATGCAAGGGAGGTTTTGGGCCCAGAGAAAAGGTGCAGCGCTGAAAGGGAGGCATCATTAAATAGTTTCAATACGCATCTGCTGAATAGTGAGTATTGATGCGTGAACTGTCGTTTCGGGTAAGAAGCCTCGGATCGGCGAAACCTGCGATACCGGAGGCCGGTGAGCTTGGTGACTGGATACGGCGGCATGCAGGGACCGCGGCGGATCTGACCACCTGGGAAGTGGAGGAGACTCTCCGGGCACAGGGACCGGAGGTCTGGGTTCCTGCGGCAGGCGGAATGTGGTACGGTGACCGGATGCTGGCAGCGTTTCCCAATGTATCCGAACAGCGGATCTCCGGAGAGTTCGATCTGCATACGGCGGATATTTCTGCGGACTGTATGACCGCAGCGAAGATACGGAAAGGGTGCTGGTGGGCGGTTCCGTCACCGCAGGCTCTGCATCTTACGGACGGCTACTTTGCGGATGAGGATACCGCATCCGAAGCGGTCGCAGACGCAGTGACCAGGGTCTGCCGGGTTATGCGGGATACCGGCGCTGCCGGACATGTACTTGTGTATGATGGGGTACCTGATGCAATAGATCAGGAACATTTCTCCGGAAAGCGGTTTCTTCGTTTCGTGCCGGATGCGTTTCTGGAGGATGTTCTGGAGGTGCAGCGGGATCTGATTCTCTCTGCGGATGCTGTTCCGCGCCTTGCAGAACTTGCCGACAGTTATACGATACGGCAGGTGTATGTAACGGATCCGACAGGTGAAGCACTCGCCGGAGCATGCCGGCTGTTTGATCCCGAGGATGTGTTCTGCGCGGGAACAGCACCGGAGACGGATCAGGAGACATACTGGAAAAACCTCGCGAAACTGCGGGTTTGTGTCCGGGATGTCTGAGCGCCGGGTTCACTGTTCCGTGATGTTTCAGTGTTTTCCGTGGGTATCAGGGCTTTGTGGGCAATACCGGGGATCGTGACGTTTGAAACAAAAAACAAAAGGATGCGTTACTCCGCATCCCCCTTGATCTTTTCCACGACATGGACGCCTTCGATGCGGGTTACCGGGTACTGACCGTTTTCATCCTTTTCAGCGGATTTGACCATGTCCCAGATGGTCAGAAGGGCAACGGATGCACCGGTGAGCGCTTCCATTTCAATACCGGTTTTGCCGAAGGTCTTCACACGACAGGAGATTTCAATGTACTCACCGGTCTGGACAAAAGAGACCGTAACCGCACCGACCGGAATCGGGTGGCACATGGGGATGAGTGCCCATGTCTGTTTGACGGCCATGGTTCCGGCAACCTGTGCAGTTGCAAGAACGTTGCCTTTCACCACCGTCCCTTCCGCAATTGCTTTGAGGGTTTCGGGCCGGAGATAGATTCTGCCGCTGGCAGTTGCCTCGCGGGGAACATCCGGCTTTGGCGTGACGTCAACCATATGTACTTCGTTCTTCTCGTTGAGGTGGGTAAATGTGGGCATGAAAATCACAACTCTGTGTATAATGTGTGCGCAAGATGTCTAAGAAGATCGGTTGCGAGGAGACCTTCACCGAGTTCTGCGCAGAGGGTTTCACCGGTAACACCGACGGCGTATGCGGCGGCGCATGCAGCAGGCATGGCCTGCATGCGCGCAAGAAGACCGCCGGCACAACCGGCGAGCACATCGCCGGTGCCGCCGGTGGTCATGCCGGAAGCGCCGGATCTGTTGAACCGCACGCGGCGTCCGTCCGAGATGGTGTCAACCGCTCCTTTCAGCAGAACAACGCCGCCCGCAGCCGCAGCAGCCGCACGGACCGCCTCGCCCCGTACCGCCAGCCCTTCCGGAACCGCGCCGAAGACACGGGCGAACTCGCCGGCATGCGGCGTGTAGATGGTCTCAGCTGCTGCGCGGGGAAGCGAACCGCGGAGAAGATCAGCGTCCACAACCGCTTTTTTTGCAGCCCGGACCACTTCGGCGGCAACCGCAAGACTCTCTGCTGCGGTACCAAGTCCCGGCCCGCAGACCACGGCGTCGGACTTCTCTGCAAGAGAGAGGAGGTGCTCGCGGTGTTCCTCGCAGATATGATCGCCCGAAAGCCGGTCGTGGATGATGTCCGGCAGAAAGCCGTCAGCCGGGGATGCGACACGGACAATGTCGGCTCCGGCACGCAGTGCCGCCACTCCTGCAAGGAACGGTGCGCCCTGATACGGCCCGCCGCCGACAACGAGTACCGTCCCGCCGGATCCTTTATGGGAACCGGCTGGTTTTCGGGGGACCAGAAGGAGGTCGCCTTCCCCGCAGAATACTTCGGCAGCGAGCGGAATGCCGATGTTGTACACCTCGGACCCCGGAGTTTTTGCGAGATGGAACGCGGCAATGCGATCGGCACGGCAGCCCGGAGTCGGCACATCACAGGCAATAATGCGGGCTGACGACGCGTTCATACGGGAGATGAGACCTGCATACGGCTCTTTGAGTGGAAGACGTGCACCGGTGCCGAGCAGCGCGTCCACGATCACGTCACAGCTGAACAGCTCCGGTACCGCGGTATCCGTAATCGTCACCGGACATGCGGCAAGGGCGGCAAACTGGGCACGGGCTTCAGGGGTTTTTGGATCGCCCGCACAGAAGACAAGAACGTCCGTCTCGTTTGCAAGATGCCGTGCGGCGCAGAACCCGTCGCCCGCATTGTTGCCGGTACCGCAGAGGATTGCAACACGGCCCGGACGTTCATCCCTGACAGCGGCGGCAAGAGCAGACCCCGCACTCTCCATGCGCTGGAGCGCAGAGATACCCCAGCCGTCCGCATTTTTGTCAACGACCCGCATGTCATCTGCTGAGATGATGCCTGACAGACCAAATGCTGATAGTTCCCGCATTTTTCGTAGTAGATACGTTTGCCTGCGAAAAGATAAACTATCCCCTCCTGCTCCTTCCCGGTACAGTTTCCGAAAAAAACCAACAAAATATTTTCGTCATCGCACCGGACAACACCACGATAAACCATACCTATAGTTTGCCGCAGCACCAAGTACAAAGAGAAATGGGGTTCATCGAGGACATCAGTACCGCGACCGGCATGATCAGAAATGCAGACGCAGTAACACTTGTCTCGCACATTGATGCAGACGGCATCACAAGCGAGGCAATCACCGCTCAGGCAATTTCCCGGCTCGGCATCCCCGTAACCCCGGTTTTTGTCCGGCAGCTGGAACCGCTGACCATGCGGCACGTACCAAACGACGACACCCTGAAGATATTCACCGATCTCGGTGCAGGTCAGCAGAATCTCATGGAAGAAGCAGGACTTCCCGCCGACAATGTCCTGATTCTTGACCATCATATCAACCAGCCGGCACCGGGCGGCACACAGTACTCCCAGGTGAACTCCCAGTTCTACGGCCCGGAGTATGCCAAGTGTTCCGCCGCGGGTGTTGCCTATCTGGTTGCAAGAAAGCTGGACCCGGCCAACGCCGATCTCGCCGAGCTTGCCGTGGTCGGCAACGTCGGCGACATGATGGCACGCGAGACCTGCGGCCTGGTGGGAATTGCCCGGTGGATCGCCGATGACGGTGTGGAGTCGGGCCGTGTCCGCATCACCAAAGGTCTCAACTGTTACGGTCTGTCCACGCGCCCCCTGCATCTCTGCCTTGCAAACAGTGACGACCCAATCCTTCCGGGAATCTCCGGGGACCCGAAGGCCGCAGCTGATCTTTTGATCCGGCTTGGTATCTACGAAAAACCGTCCGACCAGCGGGTCTGGGAGGACCTGCATGCGGACGAGGCAAAACTTCTGGCAAGTGTTGTTGCCGAACAGATGATTGCAAACGGAGAATCAACCGAACGACTGTTTGCAGAGTTGTACTTCTTCCCGCATGAGACCGAAAAATCCCCGCTGCGCAATGCATCGGAGTATGCGACGATGCTCAACGCCTGCGGACGATGGGCAAAACCGAAGATCGGAGAGGCCGTCTGTTTCGGCGACCGCGGCCAGCAGTACCGCGAGGCCGAACATATGCTCCGTCATCACCGCTCGATTATCCGCGAGTTGTGCGAGTACATCCTCGACACCGGCGTTACAGATGCGGGCAGTATGCAGTGGATTCATACGGGAGATGCGTATCCTGATACCATTGTTGGTATCGGTGCGGGGATGGCATTGTCCAAACTTGATACGACAAAGCCCATTATGGTGCTGTGCAATGTTGCGGACGAGCCGGATCTGGTAAAAATTTCCATGCGGACCTATGAAAAAGTGCTCCGGTGCGGTGTTGATCTGCAGGCGGCCCTGGCGGTGGCCGCAGCAGAGTTCAATGGTGCAGGCGGAGGACATAATATTGCTGCGGGGGCATATATCCCCAAAGGTTGTGAAGATGATTTCATCAGAAGAGTTAACGAGCTTATTGCCGGTCAGTTTGCAGCGGGTGCGCCGCATCGCTGATTTTCAGTTCGGCAGAGGAGCGGGAGAGGCGATGTTTCCCGATGAGACGACATTTTCCTACTCCAATACGAAACGTATCCGGTATGCAAATCTCGGCAAAACCCGTCTTGTTACCGTGCGTGCGGGAGACGGCAGACTGACGCTCGGGTATCCGGCGGCGGAACGTCTGCATGCATTTCTTGCGGCACCGAAGAACCGCGTTGTGGTGATGGAGGATGCAGTACCGTTCATTCTGGACGGAAAAAATGCGATGGCAAAACATGTGATCGCAAGTGATCCGGAGATCATGGCAGAGGACGAGGTGTTCGTGGTGGATGCAGACGACAATCTGCTTGCTACCGGCATGGCTATTCTTGCGGGAACGGAGATGCTCGGTTTTTCCTACGGAACCGCGGTGAAGGTGCGGCAGGGGAAGAACCGGCAGTAAGCCCGATGGCATTAAGAATCATTGGATAAAAACAGTAACGAGGATTGGTTGAAAACTATGATGCCAGGTATTAATCCGAAACAGATGAAAGCCGCGATGAAAAAGATGGGCATGAAGATGGAGGAGATAGAGGATGTCCAGAGGGTTGTTGTCTATACGCCCTCCGGAAACTATGTCTTTGAGCCTGCCGAGGTGGTCGGTATTACGATGCAGGGGCAGACTTCCTATCAGTTGTCCGGTACTCCGCGGTTTGAGCCGGCGAAGGTGGAGATCCCCGAGTCTGATGTGGAACTGGTTGCATCCCAGACATCGGTGCCCCCTGATGCGGCACGCGCGGCCCTTGAGGAGTGCAACGGCGATATTGCCGAGGCAATCCTGAAACTGACGGCAATAGAATGATCGGACCAAACAGAGTGATTGTCCGGGGACACGGGCGGGAGTACTACGTGCGTGCCGGAGAGGGAAAGCTCTCGACGGATCTCGGAATGATCGATCTTGCGGCGGTTGCGGAGCTGGAAAGCGGCGATGTGGTCCAGACGCATCTTGGCAAGCCGTTCACGGTGCTGGTTCCCCGTGCAACGGACTTTTTCTCCCACGGCAAACGTACCGGCGCGCCGATGATGCCAAAAGACATCGGTATGGTGATAGCATATACGGGGATGTCGTGCCGTGACCGTGTGCTGGATGCGGGTACGGGTTCGGGGATTGCGGCTATCTTCTTCGGCGGTGTTGCGGATACGGTAGTGACCTGCGAGGCACGCGAGGATTTTTCCCGGACGGCAGCAGGAAATATCCGGGATGCCGGACTTTCCAATGTGGAGTGCCGCGCCTGTGATGTGCTGGAGGTCACGGACGGGCCGTTTGATGTGGTACATCTCGATATGATGATTGAGCCGCAGCATGTGGAGCATGCCTACGGGCTGCTCCGCACCGGCGGATACTTTGCAACCTATACGCCGTTTCTGGAACAGACCTTCTGCGTAATGGATACAGCACGGCGGCTGTTCGGCGAGGACGCTGTGCAGACGTTTGAGTGTATGGAGCGGGAGCTGACACGAAGCGCACGGGGAACCCGTCCCTCAACGAAGGTTTCCCATACCGGGTACCTGACAATCGCACGCCGTCTCTGACGGTGTGCTTTGCTCCTTTTGAACAGGCACGCAGATTTTCCCAGAACAAAGGACCTTCGGAAGGAGGTTCTGCGGAAAAATATCTTTTTTATGGAGAATTGTGCGGTGTTTGTTTTTGATTATTAGGGGAGAGAGGGGCGTCTGTGTTTATGGAGTCTGGATGAGATAAACTCCCGGCAGGTTCACACATCGCCTCTCCGGAAAAAAGAAGAACAGAGATTCTTTTGTCCGTTCCTATCCCGTAATCTTATACCGCAGCAGCGCCGCAACACCGCCGAGACCCAGCAGCCGTTTTCCCGGCTCAAACTCCGTTGACAGCACCACAACTCCCGCACCCAGCCGTTCCGCATCCTCAATCATCCGCGCAGTACGGCTTCCCCGAATCTCCGTATCCGCAACAACCACCGTCTCCGCCGCACCGTAATCAATCGCATTCCTCACCTCCGCCGCACCGTACGCCACCGCACCGTTCTGTCCGATCCGCAGAAACACTTCGTCCATCACCTGCACTTCCCGGGCAAGCTGCAGATCCTCTGCGACCCGGGCCAGCACCCCGTTCCCGATAGCCTCCTGTACCGCACCGTACCCCGACCGCCGCGTATCCGCAAGCAGCATCCGCTCCGCAGTCTCCGGGGCTTTTGTCTTCGCAAACTTTACAAAATCCTCCTTCACAAACCCCGGACCCGCAACCACAACCGGTCCCGTCACCAGCGCAAGCGCCCGCAGCAGCTCCTCAAACAGACTCTGCCGCGAATCAATCTCCGCCGTCTTTCCGCTCCCGATCGTCAGCGTGACAACCCGCTCCGGCCCGTACTGACGGATACGGTACAGCTCCGCCTCCCCGTCCTCAACCGCCGCAATATGTACTACCCCGTGCACCGACGACGCAACCGCCCGGTCCAGCCGCTCCAGATCCACCAGCTTCCACTGCCGCACCACGGATATCTCATACCCCGGCTCAATATTCAGGGTATGATGCTGACCTGCATCCGGCCCGAATACAATCACCCCGAACACCCGCAGACGGACCGCGTCCGGCAGAAACTCCACCTTCTCACACTTCACCCCGATACGCACCGGCCGCTTCTCCAGCTTCTCCGCCCGCAGTTTATCATTCGGGCCGTCCACTGTCCGCAGCGTCACCGCAAACACCGTATTCCCCCATGAGATCAGATGCGACAGATGCCACAGATCGTCCAGACTCTCGGGCATCAGTTTATACTCCCCGAATCCGTCACGCTTCAGCGGCTCTGCTGCCGTCGCCTTCATGACTCCACCAGATCCGAACCGCCCGGCGGCACAAATGCCGCAACAGCTTCGGTATGCAGAACAGCCTTCAGCATCTTCTGATCCGACTCAGGGACAGCCTCTTTCAGCCTGCGCAGAACCTTCTTCGCCACATCATTCCCCTCAAACGTACCCGGGCGCAGACGAACCGACACCGTGCAGCGCGGCTCAATCGCGGACGGCGTTCCCCCCAGAACCGCAAGAGACGGCTCTGTCTGCACGCCAATTGCAACTTCCATCGGCACATTCCGGAGGTAATTCCGTTCCCCGCGAATCACGAACGAACCGTGCGCCACAAACTCGCCCGACTCCGCAGTTTTACTTACCTGGGACGGTGCAGCGGCAATCACATCGCCCGCCGCAGCACCCGATCCCCACATACGCGAATACGATGCCGCAAACTGCGCCGCTTCATCCATCCGTTCCGTCTTTCCCTTCACCAGAACCACCGACGCACCAAACACGTCCGCGTGCAGGAACGTATCGCCGCCCTCCATGTACTTCTTCACCAGCTCTTCATTCTGATCCGCATTCCGGCCGCCGATCACCAGCACACCGTCCGAAGTCTCCATCCACCGGAACCGGTGATACCACTTTGCCTTCATCTTCCCGGGGCCGTGGGCCTTCGGCTTTACCGGATGCACAACAGCCTGCTGCATAGCACGAAGCGCTCCCTCTTTCTTTGCGCGGAACTTCTTCGCCACCTGATAATACCGGCCCACATTCGCCTCAAGGCTCTCATGCACAAAAACCGTTACCCGGTGTTTTTCCCCGAGATCCAGCACAACCGATGCATCCGCCGGATTCACCGACACAATCCGCTTTGCCGCAGGAGTGTCCGCACCCTTCAGCACCCGGGCAATATCCTGCCACGACATCTTTGCCGACGCCTGCGCCAGTACATCAATCGTCTCCTGCACCTCACCGTAATGCGCATAGATGATTTCTGAGATCTCCATAGCCTCGGAGATCTTCTTCTCAAACTTAACCAGCGCTTCCTCCTGCTGTCTGCGGATGCGCTCCTCCCGCGACAGTTTTACCTTCGCCTCCACAACCGCCTCGGCAACCGGCTTCGGGAACCATGCTTCAAGCGCCGCGGAAAACGTCGGGAAATGCTCTTTCGGCTCCCGCAAAACCGACGGCAGCGGAAACGCCCCCTTGGCATCGATCACCGGATCCGACCCGGACTTCAGCCGGGCAAGATAGGCAATCATCGCCTCATACACCGGACGGAGCTGTGCTTCGGTCGCAAACCTCGCGGGCATCGACTTCGATACCCCGGAAAGAGCACATATCTCCTCAGACGTCGGACCGCCCAGCTGCATCCGGGTTGCAAGCACCCGCACAATATCCGCCTCGTCGGCGGTCATCTGTTCTGCAAATGTATCATAGGAAAGAAGGGACGGATCCTGACCCTCCATTGAGTACACCGCACCGCCCACTACATCCCGCTCGCGGAACCGCTTCTGCACAAGCGCATTTAAAATCACATAATTCTCATCGGTGAGAATCAGGTTTCCCTCGTCGAACAGTTCAATAATCAGCCGGAACTCTTTGGGCCCCTTGCCAATGGAGATGATCAGAACCCGCTCGACCGTCTTCTGCTCAATTGCAAGAACCTTTCCGCCGTCGATGAATTTGCGCAGATACATCGAAAAACCGGACGGGTTTTTCGGCGCTTCCGGCAGCGAACGTACCAGATGGGCGCGGACACCTTTCACAATATACAGAAGATGGCGTGCCTTATCCTCACCGTTCAGGCGGATCCCGAACGTCGCATTATCGTATTGATATATTTTCCCAATCCAGAGCGGCAGCAGGGAAGACAACTCCGCCGTCATTGCCGTCACATCCGTCCCGCTCATTCCCGCAAGTGTTGCCATTGATAATACCAAGAATAGATAAGACCTGAGAACTAAAAAAATAAAGCATCTATGCCGCAGCACAGCTGCGGCGAAAGATCTTCACCTCCGGAGAATACCAGATATGCAGGTAGCACGAGTCAAAAAGGAAAAATGCAGTACAGCAGACTGCAACCGCTGCATCCGGTTCTGTCCCGTATCACGTAAGGACCAGCCGGTAATCTACATCGGGAGAAATAAAAAGGCAACGGTGAACGAAGAGCTGTGTAACGGATGTGCCAAATGTGTCCGCATCTGCCCGGAAAAAGCAATCGAGATGATCACTATCCCGGATCCGGTTGACGAAACCGTGGTGGCGGCAGCAGAAGTCCAGTCACCGGACACCGCCGCAACCCCCGCACCCGCTGCGGAAGTGCCGAAACAGACTGCACCGCCAAAGAAAAAGGAGACCCCCGAAGAGAAGATCGTCCGCAAAAAAGCAGAGCACAGCGAGCGTGTCATCAGAACACTCATCGCCTGTGTTCTTGGTATGATTGCCGGTATTGCTTCCTACTTCATCGCAGGAACACCGAACCCGGAAACCGGTACCCAGGCCGATCCCTTTGTGGGTGTCCTGATTCTGCTGGTCGCAATCGTCCTGCAGAGAACCATCTTCATCCTCATCAGGATCGATACCGCCAAGCTCGGCAAGAAGGACTGGTTCTACCAGGCGTTCATGACCTTTGCCATGTGGTATCTTTCCTGGACGATCATTCTGAGCACTTCGCTCCTGGCCGAGTAATATCATGAGGATTGCCATCGTTCACAAAGACCGGTGTCATTCCCGGAAATGCGGACAGGAATGCATAGCCTACTGTCCGCGGGTACGTACCGGAGACGAAACCATTCAGATAGGCGAAAGCGGCCGTGCCGAGATCTCCGAGGAGCTGTGTGTCGGTTGCGGTATCTGTATCAAGAAGTGTCCGTTTGAGGCACTGGACATTATCCAGCTGCCGGAGGAGCTGGATACCCCGGTGCACCGCTACGGGCCGAATGCATTCGTGCTGTACGGTCTCCCCCAGCCGGTGACAGGTAAAGTCACCGGTGTTCTCGGACCGAACGGTATCGGAAAGTCAACCGCCGTGAAAATTCTTTCCGGCCAGGTCAAACCGAATCTCGGCATCTTTGAGCGTGAGGTGTCCTGGGAAGAAATTCTCAAGTTCTATGCCGGAACCGAACTGCTGGACTACCTGCAGCAGGTCGCAAAAAAGACGATCCGTGCCTCCATCAAGCCGCAGTACATCGATTTTATCCCGAAAGTGTTCAAGGGAAAGGTCGGCGATCTGCTCAAGGCAAATGATGAGCGTAAACAGCTGGATCACTTCATCAGAGAACTTGCCCTGGACACGATTCTTGACAAGGATCTCTCCACCCTGTCAGGCGGAGAACTGCAGCGTGTCGCACTCACCGTTGCGTTGTCTAAGGAGGCTGATTTCTACTTCCTCGATGAAGTGACGCCGTTCCTGGACATTTACCAGAGGATGATCGCGGCAAAACTGATCCGTGAGCTTGCGGAGTCGCATCCGGTTATTCTGGTCGAACACGATATTGCGATTTTAGACATGGTTGCGGAGACTGTCCACATCGCCTACGGCAAGCCTGCGGCGTTTGGTATTATTACACGGCCCAAAGGTGTCAGAATCGGGGTGAACCAGTATCTGGAAGGATTCGTGGCAGAGGAGAACGTGCGTATCCGTGACTATCCGGTGGTGTTTGAGACACGCGGCCATGAAAGCGATGTGGAACGCGAGATCTTAATGGAGATTCCGGAGATGACGAAGACCTTCCCCGGTTTTACGCTGAAGGTTGCGGGCGGCGAGGTCCGGCGCGGCGAGGTTCTGGGTATCGTCGGTGCAAACGGTATTGGAAAGTCCACGTTTGCCAAACTGCTTGCAGGTGTTGAGACTCCGGACGACGGCAGGAAGTTTGATACGGTGACGGTGTCGTATAAGCCGCAGTATGTGACGGCGAACACGTCGGATACGGTGGAGTTCCTGCTGCGGCAGGCGACCCGGCGGTTTGACTCTTCCTATTACCAGCACGAGATTCTGGAGCCGCTCGGGTTAATGCCGCTGTTACAGTCCGAGGTTAACCACCTTTCCGGCGGAGAACTGCAGCGTGTGGCAATTGCCCTGTGCCTGTCGCGGGATGCGGATCTGTATATTCTGGATGAACCAAGCGCCCATCTGGATGTGGAGCAGCGGCTCGTGACCACGAAGGTTATCAAGCGTGCGGCAGAGGACAAGGGTGCCGGTATCATGGTGATCGATCATGATATGTACACGATCGATATGATCAGTGAACGGCTGCTGGTCTTCGACGGGGTTCCGGGTGCAAACGGTCTTGCTACCGGGCCGTTTGAGATGAAGGAGGGAATGAATAAGTTCCTTGGTCTTTTAGGCATCACCTTCCGCCGTGACAAGACGGGACGTCCGCGGATCAATAAGCCGGGGTCGTATCTTGACCGCGAGCAGAAGGCGGCGGGCGAGTACTATTACTACAACCTTGATGCGGCGGCTCTTGCCGACGCGGTGAAGGAAGAGGAAGACGAGGAAGAACCGGCAGAGTCCGTCTCTCCATAACTTTTTTTTGAAAAAAAAGATTGCGGTTTTTCGGTTTCGGCCGGATGCATACAGGCAGGGATACGAAAAGGTAGTGTCTGCGATGTACTTTTCGTACGAGATCTTTTCCGGACGTGGTGGCATCCGACATGAGATCATTGATGCTGCATGCGGTCCGAGTGCCGCCGACGAGAGGGACTGCGGACTGCAAACGGGATGATCCGGAGATGAATTTTTCCGGATATTACATCCTATCCATGGAGGATATCATGCCCGTGAACATCTTTTTCAGAAATATCTGATAATGGGATGAAATCACTCCGGAAATCTGAAAAATCTCTTCTGAATACTTTTTAAAAATATTATACCAGATAAATTTCAAGAAATCAGGGAATGGAACAAATCCTGTCCCAACAGCACCAATGGAGAATTTATCTCATCAGCACCGGACAAGATATGTTTATGACACGCGGTGCCCAATACATCCTCCATGGATAGGACATCATCACCGGTGTATTCCATCATTTTTCCGAAAAGCGGACGTGTGCGTCTTTTTTTGGTTTTGCTGAGGAACCAAAGAGAAAGACTTCCGAATACCGTTTCCAAAAAAAGAGGGTTCAGCAGAGAGAGGAAATCCCCTTGCTCAGACATCTGAAAACGGAATTTCAATAACCGAAAGATCCGCCGGTGCGACAATCTCCCCGTCGAAGAACTCCCGTGCATCCTGCAGATGATTTGCTGTTGACGTGTACCGCGAGCTGAAATGCACCAGTGCCAGAATCTTCGGATGAACAGCCGCCGCAACCATACCCGCCTCCCGTGCTGTTGAGTGCCAGACCTCTTTGGCACGGGCCGAACCCTCCTCCTCATCAAACGTTGCCTCATGGATCAGCAGATCCGCCCCTTCCAGCAGATCATTTTTATTCTTCACGGGCCGGGTATCGCCGGTGTACACTACCTTCCGGCCGCGGCGGCGCTCACCCATCACCTGTTCGGGTGAGATAACAACCTCCGCTCCATCACGGACAATCCGCACACTCTCCCCGCGCTGTAACTTCCCGAACAGCGGACCCGGGGGAACACCAAGTGCAACCGCTTCCTCACGGTTGAACCGTCCGGGACGCATATCCTCCTCCAGGATATACCCGACACTCTCAAGCCCGTGATACGTCTTAAACGCCATCACCGAATACCCGTCAAACAGGGTCACGTCACCGTCCGCAACTTCCACCGCAGACAGCACAAACGGAATCTTCGGTGTCAGCCGGTGAATAATCTCCACAAACCCGTCCACCCCCGAAGGTCCGTAGATCGTTAACGGCTCCGTTCGTCCGTTGAATGCCATCGTCTCCACCAGGCCGAAAATGCCGAGATAATGATCCGCGTGCCAGTGCGTCACAAAGATCGCATTCACCGTAAACCCGGTCTTCGCCCGCATCATCTGCTGCTGTGCTCCCTCGCCGCAGTCGAACAGCAGCGTGTCCGAACCCCGGCGGATCATAATGCACGACGGATTTCTGTTCGGTGTCGGCAGTGCTCCGGCAGTCCCCAGAAAATGTACAAACAGTGTCTCGCCGCCTGCCATGATCAGAACCACTCCCGGATCAGATCCAGACTGATCCTGCCTTCCGCAGGATTCCTGCCTTCAACGACCATAATCTTTCCGTGATACTCTGCCTGGATCTTTGGCATAATCTTTTTCCAGTCGATGGACCCCTTTCCCAGCGGGAGGTGCTCATCGTACTTTCCGTGATTATCATGGATGTGCAGGTGTGCCGCCCGCGGCAGAATCACCCGGCAGAAGGCATCCAGATTTCCGTTCGTATTCGCATGCCCCACATCAAACGTGAGGGAAATCCCCGATACCGCATCCGCAAAACCCTCCAGTTCATACGGGTCCCGGCAGTAAAAATCCTCAAGGTTCGGCATGTTCTCAAGCGCCACACAAACCCCTGTACGTTCCGCAACCTCACCAAGCCGTGCCAGAGCTTCTTTGTGAGTATTCCATGCTGCGGATGTTGCCTCACGGCCGTTTGGTTCAAGGTATCCCGGGTGCAGTGTGATGGTGTCTGCAATCTCCGATGCGGACTCGATGCACGCCGAAAGCTGACTCACGGTCGCGTTCCAGACATCAGCGTTCAGCGATGCGGGGTTCAGACCGGAAAACGGCAGATGGACCGAGGACTCAAGACCCGTATCCCGCAGAACTTTTCGGATCCCCGGAAATTTCCGCGGAATATCTGCAACACTGTGGAACCAGCCGTCCATGGAAATCTCCCAGCCGTCAAATCCGGCCTGCGCAATTCCTGCGACCCAGCTTTCCGGATCTTTGAGGGAAAGCCGCGACGATGCAAAATAGATCTTCATAGTTCCTCCGAAAATACCCGCCGGACCGCTGCCTCATAGACGTCCCGTGTTGATTCGTTCACGAGCCGTACTCCGGCAAGCGCCATCGCGGCAGCAAGCCCGAATGATTCTTCACGCTCGTCGCGGGCTTTCAGACTTTCCGCCGTCGTTGTGTCGTCGCTTCGTCCCCGCGACTGCATCCGGGAAAGCCGCACCGCAAACGATGCCTCAACGGCTACCAGCACAAACTCCGGAAAAACCGAACGGAAATAACGGACCTCCGCATCCCCCCGGATTCCGTCAATGACCACCGCATCCGCGTGCTGCTTTCCGACCTCTTCTGCGGTCAGCATCGCAACGGCATCCATGCCGAAATCCTCGCGGAGCCTGCGGGCGGCAGCCCCGATGTTTTCATCGGTGAGGGCAAGACCCGCGGCGGTTACCTGCCGTCGGATCATGTCTCCCATTACCACTACAGGAATACCGAGCCCTGCGGCAATCTGCGAAAATTCACCCTTCCCGCTCGCCGGATATCCGACAACACCGATAACCTTCATCTCTAATTAGTATGCAGGGAATTTCATTAAGCCCATCGCTTTCAGCGGTTCAGCATCGTCCGGGCTTCCGCTGCCGTTCGGATACACTCCATATACGACAGACAGCGTGCCGGGTCCGGTTCAGCTTCAGCCCGGGTACAGAACTGCAGAATCAGGGTGTCCAGCCGTGCAGGGATGTCGCCGGAAACCGGTACCGGTGTGTTTTGCTCCTTTGCGTACTTCGGCGTAATCACCCGCACGTTCTCCGGAACCGGAGCGGAGCCGTCCGCGGCAACAACCTTCGGTACCGCGGTCTGCGGCGCGGCCGCAGACGCGGCACAGACCACGCACATGCGTTTGCCTTTCACCTCAAACATCGGGGCTCCGCAGTCAGGACAGAGATCCGCCAGCATCTTTGCCCCGCTGAGAAGATACTCAGCCATAATATCGTCAGGTTTTCGTGCACCGCTATTCATACTGATACTATTATTCCGCCCGGCACATATAGATAGCATGCTTTATCACTGTGGACGCTCTAACCTTAAGCATAGTTTTGGGGTATGCTATCCTGTTCTATCAGGATAGACCAGGCTTTCAGGAGGGATTTTCAACATGGCAAGTCCGGAAGAGATGATAAAACAGTGTGTGATGATGCTTCAGGCAATCAGCGAGGATTCGACGATTCCCCGCAACATCCGCCGTGTCGCAGATGAGACAAAAACCGTGCTTCTTGATGAGAAGAAGACTACCGGCCTGCGGGCCGCAGATGCTCTGTCCTTAATTGACGAGATCAGCAACGATCCGAACATGCCGGTGTATGCCCGGACCAGTATCTGGCAGCTCGTTTCTACGCTTGAAGCGGTTCCGCTTGACTGAAATACTATCTCAGTCACTTTTTTTTCAGTGTTTTTTCAGCAGGGGAAGAGCTGTACATGCTTGCTGCCGATACAAAGCCGGAGTTTTTTGGTGCGGTAAAGGATCTCAGCACTGCTCCTGCCTCGTCTGCGGAGTCTGAGACTGCGAGGAGTTTTGTCTTTGTCATATCGATTTTATGGCCGCAGATGCAGGTCTTTGTTGCATGCGTGAGATCGGCAACCTGCATCCGTCTGCAGCGCGGGCAGCCGATCACCGCGAACCCCTCACGTATCATACGAAGGAGAACCGGTGGCGCACAACCACCAGCCGTTTTTCCATAAATTCATCGATCAGATACTTCGGCCCTTCCCGTCCGATACCGGAAAGTTTTATTCCGCCATAGGGCATGGAGTCTGCACGGAAGGTCGGGTAGTCATTGATGACGAGTGTTCCTCCTTCAAATTCCATGGCGGCTTTTTCCAGGATGTCCAGAGAGTTGGTGAAGACACTTCCCTGCAGACCGTATCTTGATTCGTTCACCATCCGGGTGACCTCGTCAAAATCCGAGTACCGGCGGACGATGATCATCGGCGAAAACATTTCACTTGAACAGACGCCCATCTCGGATGAGGTGCGTTCCAGAACCGTCGGGTAAAACAGCGCACCGTCACGTACGCCGCCGACCAGAATGCGCGCGCCCCGTATTACCGCCTGCTTGATCTTTTCCTCGGTCTTCACGGCTTCCATCTCCGAGATCATCGGACCTACATCGGTTTCCGGCAGACGGGGATCTCCTACAACAAAGGATCGCATGTGTTCCAGGATCATCGCAAGACAGGTGTCGTAAATGTCGTCGTGGAGGTAAACCCGCTGTACGCTGATGCAGCTCTGACCTGCGTTGACTACAGCACCTTCCGCAATCCTCCGGGCGGCATAGGCGAGATCCGCATCTTTGTACACGACTGCCGGTGCGTTTCCTCCCAGTTCAAGGCTGATGCGCCGGCCGGGGAACAGTTCTTTCAGCCGCCAGCCGATTGCAGGACTTCCCGTAAAGGACAGTACGGTAAAACGGGGATCACGTACCAGTGTTTCGGCGTTGGAGCCGAAGCAGGGGACCACATTGACGGCGTTTGCCGGGTAGCCTGCTTCGAGTACCATGCGGGCGAGCAGGAGGGCTGAGAGGGACGTTTTTGTGGACGGTTTGAGAACAAAGGAACATCCCGCGGCAATTGCCGGACCTATTTTATGACAGGCAAGGTTCAACGGGTAATTGAAGGGTGTGATGCACAGAACGGGACCTGAGGGTACTTTGTAGTAGTAGCCGGTGTAGCCTTCGCCAAACTCGGTGCTGTCCATGGGGATGACTTTGCCGGTAAGCCGGACGCTTTCCTCGGCAGATATCCGCATTACGGATACGGCACGGGTTACTTCAAGATGTGCCTGCCGGACCGGTTTGCCGGATTCATGGATCAGGATCTGTACGAATTCTTCGCGGTGTTCTTCGATTTTGTCTGCGATCAGCCGGAGAATCTCTGCGCGTCGGTGACCGGGCAGGATTTTTGTTTCGGCAAATCCGAGGGTGGCACAGTCGGCCGCACGTGCCTGATCGTCCATGCCTGCAAGGCAGATTTCGGCATATTTTTCACCGGTATAGGAAAATATCACCGGAATGCTATTTGGACTGCGGGTTAGCTTACCCCCGATATAGTATGGTTCTCCCATTTTTTCTCTACTCCCCCAGGTTGTTTCGTTCTATTCTCTTCTGTTCTTTCTATTAAAGAGTTGGGAATATGACAAAAACAGATCCGGGCAGACCGGCGTGGTATCGGTATTCCGATTCGTGGGCTGAAATTCGGTCAATGCCGATCATTTGTAGGCAATAAACGGGTTTCGGTGCAATGCCCGGCAAATCGTCATGTTTATATTTCCATACGACATTCTTATTAAAGCAGTCATCCCGACTTAACTCAGATGGTAGAGTGCGCGGCTGTAGTAAGATTAACGCCTGCGGGCGTACTGCGCGGCTACCGCGATGTCCCCGGTTCGAATCCGGGAGTCGGGACCATTTTCATGACCGCAGTCAAAAATTTCATGTGCTCAAGTAGTGTAGTGGCCTATCATGATGCCCTGTCACGGCATCGACTCGGATTCGAATTCCGACTTGAGCGTTCATGTTTTTGATTGCTGTCCAAGGGATGATCTGCCAGAATATTTGTGCTCAAGTAGTGTAGTGGCCTATCATGATGCCCTGTCACGGCATCGACTCGGATTCGAATTCCGACTTGAGCGTTTTCTTTTTCCCGTTTTCAAAAACAGAACGGAACGTTTCCGGATTTTTTTCAAAAAAAATGTTATCCGGAGATCTCCCCTGCACCGTGTTTTCTCGCCATTACCGCGCCGAGGATACCTGCTGCGAACAAAACCAGACCGGCGGCAATGAAGAGATACCAGCCCCAGGACGCCATGACCGTTGCATTGATCAGATAGCCGGCAACTCCGCCCAGAATGCCGCCGAGAAGGGTGGAGGCACCGCCGCCAAGGTCAGCCAAGGATCCGGCAAGTGCCTGTACCTGTTCGGTAATCACGGTATGCAGCAGGACCGTAAACAGGAAGGTCAGAATGCCGGTGAGAGCGAGAATGAGATACCGGCCGCGTGCGGTTGCGTACGCTGCCCCGCACAGCAGCACCACAAAACACAGGGCCAGCCGGAGATCAGATGCTGCCGTTACCGGATACAGCTCCACTACGACCAGGTTGATGGTATACAGCGGCGCAACCATTCCCAACAGCAGCAACAGACATCCCAGAGATCCGGCAGCCTTTTCCACGGATAAAAAACACATACCGTCGTATATCGACGGACAGCTATTTGAAGATAACCGGATGAAAAAAAAAGTTATTCGGCAGTCGGAACGCTGCCTGCACCGGCAACAGCGTCCTGAATCTGCTTTTGCAGCTGGCCTGCCTTTGCGGCCATGGTTTTCTCCTGCTTTTCCAGAGAACCCACGCGAAGCTCAAGGGAATCGATCTTCTCCTGAAGCTCTGATGCGACTGCATCCTTGTTTTTCTGGATCAGAATCGAACCTGCCGAGGAGAATACAACTGCATCCTCTGCTGCGGCGCCGAGTTCTTCAAGGGCGCGTTTGGTCTCGCGAAGCGTCATCTCATACTGCATCTTCTGGGAAGATACCTGCTGCAGCTGCTGCTGAATCTGCTGAAACATTGCCAGCTGCTGCTGAATCTGCGGGGGGATACCCGCCTGTGGGTTTGCCATTTTTACAACTCCAATACTTCTTTACACACATTCACTAACCGGAGCCACATATTCAGCGAAGCACGAAGGGCTGCTGCATCCTCCGCCTCCACAAACAGTGTCACAACTTCCCCGTCACGGGAAATGCGCACGCGTGACTTTTCTCCCGGATCCGATCCTGCTTCCGGTGCAAGAACCGCATACAGTTTGTCCGCATACGGACACGCAAACCGGAACTCTGCCGTATGCGTCGGCACGCAGACCTCCGCCCCGAGAACATCCGCACCGCTGCCGGTCATACCATGACCTGCAGAATGTACTGCATCTTCTGGGTTCCATAGAACACAATCGGTCCCGGTGCCCCCGCGTCAAACATTACGGGAAGATGCGGCGACAGCGCATCATACAGTTCACGTTCCCGGATAACAAATCCGTGACGGAACGGTACGGTCCGCTCGCTCATCAGAACGTTGGTAATCAGCATGGAAAAAACGATCTTTCCCGATACGGTCAGATCAAATATCTGGCCGCCGCGCTTTGCGCCGGACAGAAAAATTATTACCGGGTCTTCGGCGTCCATTGTCCGAAGACCAGCTTTTCCCCGCTGAACATACGGGAGATCGAGCGCAAAAGCGATCTCTTTTGCGAGTCTGCGCACTTCCGGTGACGGTTTGCGCGATGAAGTTACGAACGTCATCGGGCTTTCAGTACTTTCGTTCCGGCACCGCGCGCCTTAAAGAGAATACGGTGTCCGCAGTAGGGACAGCGGACATTTGCATCAATCTCAACTGTTTGTTTACAGCGGGCGCACTTGTAACTGACCATTCGGTTATACTCCTTTGGTCTCGATAGAGCGGAGAACGACCTTTAAGGCAGGAGTCTGCGGGACATATGCACCACCGGCATACTTGTATCCGCATTTCTTGCACTCCCAGATGCCGGTTCCGACGCGCTTGACTGCAACGGTGTCGCACATCGGACACAGGTGCTTTGCACGGGAAATCTTCTCACTCTCATTTACCATCTTACGGTTGAAACGACCATATCTCGGACCAAAACGTCCGGCACTGCCGGTAACGCGTCCCTTTGCTACGTGCTTGCTCTTGGATGCCATAGTTATTCCTCAGAAATATCTACTATTATTGGTTCTCAGATGTTTTAATCTTATTCTAAAATCTTGATCTGGGCGTCGCCCTTTGCCGCATGGTTTGCCAGGCTGAAAAACTCTTCCTGCATTCCTGCGGGGATTCTGACGACGCAAATCCACGATCCGTCATTCTGCCATTCGTTCTTTTCCATTGTGACATATGCTGCGCCGGAAACCGCGCCGAATGCCCGGGCCGCGAAGTCCATCGGGAACCGGACTGCAATTTTGCGCTCTTCAAACCGGATCGGAAGGATCGGCCGCAGGGCTTTTACGGTTTCCTTTACGAGTTCGTCCACTGATTTAAACGGGTCAAAGTTGATGCGGACTTCTTCGAGCGCAAGTTCGATACGGGTTGCCGGATGCGGCAGCCCGGTCTGCGGGTTTACCGCGTTGCGTGCGATGAAGGTGATGACGCGGCGGCGTTTTTCTTCCATGAGGCGGCGGCGCTGTTCGGTCGTTAAGTGGATTTCCCCTTTGAGGATGATCTGTTTTGCAATCTCTTCAAAGACGGTGGTCTTGAATACCTTTTCCAGGTCCTCTTCGGGCGATTTGTCGCCGTGCGAGGCGTTTTCATACACGTAGAGTGCGGCGACTGCGTCTTCAATTGCAATACTTTCGTCGCCGTGGCGCATCTTGTCAGCGAGTTCCGGGTCCACCAGAATTTCGAACCGGAGACCGTGTGTTTCCAGCCGGGCCGTTACTGCATCATCAAGCGAGATCATCTGTTTTCCTCACGCGTCCGTTTTTTTGTCTTCGGTATGTGCTTTGGAAAACTTTGCGACCGCGGTCTTTACCTCTTCGGCATTGAGTTTCCGGAAGGGAAGAACGGCGGTTTCGGAGCCGACCGGTGCTTCGACTTTCTTGGACGTCCGTTTCTTTGCGGAGTACGCGCCGGCAATGCCGATCTCAACGGTGTTTACATCGAATTTGCCTTCGGTTGCGGTGTGCAGGGCTTTCAGACCGAGATCGATTGCTTCTTCGGCGGTCATGTTCTCTTTGTATTCGGATTCAAAGAGTTTCATTACTGCGGGTCTGCCGATGCCGATGCCGGTTGCGGTGTATTCAAGGAGCGTGCCCGACGGGTCTGTTTCAAAGAGCCGGTAACGGGTTTCGCCGCCTTCGTTGTCTACCCCTGCAATCAGCAGGGCGGTGCCGTACGGGCGTGCACCGCCGAAGAGGGTGTATGTCTGCATGTGGTCGCAGAGTTTTTTGGCAAGGGTTTCTACATCGATCGGTTCGCCGTAGCTGACACGGTTGATCTGTGCTTCAATTCTTGCACGGTCGACCAGGGCACGGGCGTCTCCGACGAGGCCGGAGGAGGCGACGCCGATGTGTTCGTCGATCATGAAGATCTTTTCAATGGATGAGGGTTCCAGAAGGCGGGAGCTGACGCGTTTGTCAACGAGGAGAACAACGCCGGTTTTGCATTTGATGCCAACGGCGGTTGTTCCGCGCTTTACTGCCTCGCGGGCATATTCAACCTGATATAAGCGCCCGTCGGGAGAGAACATCGTAATGGCACGATCATAGCCTCCCATCTGATATTGTTGTGGCTGCATGGTTACTCCTTATGTATATCATCTCGTGTGAGATATTGTTGCGTATTATTACCTTTGAGACTATCAACTTTTTTGCCGGAGCAGCGATAGCCCGGCAGGCTGTCATTGTCCCAGGTGGTACTTTTGATATGATTTTTGACGCCGTGTACTGTTCCGGATACGGCAATCGTCCGGAACACTGCGGCATATCCGCAGAGTTTGGTGATGACGGCAGCGCAGGCGGTTGTCTGTTGTTCCCATCCTCTGCGGCACCGGATAACGGCGTGTTCGCCGTCGGACCAGATGACTGCGATGTGCATCTGGGCTGAGCCTGCGTCGCCGAAGAGTTCTGCTGCTGCGTCCCGGACTGCATGGTAGATTTCTTTTTGCGGCGGCATTGCGGGGAATTCGCCGGTGATTTTTACCAGAAGGTACCGGCGGTTTTCCCGGAGGGTCGGGGGGAGCGGTCTCATGCTTCCTCCTTTTCTACAACCGTTACCAGCTGCGGCGGGGAGAGAACGGCGTCAAGGCTGTTCAGTGCGGTATAGACTTCCGGCCGTGTCATGCCGAACAGGGAGCAGAGTGCGAGGGTTTCGGCGATGTTTCTGAGGCCGAAGATGGTGTCTGCTCCGCTTGCAATGACGAGCGGGAAGTGATACTTCCGCTGCAGGAAGAGGATTTCTGCATATCGGGAGAGGGCGGTTCTCCGGCTTTTCGGGTTGATGATGCGGGAGAGATCCAGGACGATGCCGGTGTGATGGTCTGCCGCCATTTTTGCGATGATGTGATCGAATCCTCCTTTGGGGAGGTCGGTGATGCCGGTTAAGAGATGCACACCTTTGGTGGTTATTGCTGTCCGGTTGAAGCTGTTTTCTCCGGCACTGACCAGGATCACGGAGTCGGCGGGGCTTTTTCTGACTGCGTCAAGGAATTGTCTGCCGTTTTGTCTGCTGCCGATGATTTTTCCGCGGAGAACGGTTACTCCTGCGTAGGATGCGGGGATGTCCGGGGCGCTGCCGCAGAGAACTACACGGGAAATTCCGCAGGATTTTGCGGTGAGCAGTATGCGGCGCGGTGTTGCGGGTCCGTCCTGATTTGCAAATATGCAGGCGTCGGTAATCATAAGAAAAAAGAATACAGGGTTATTTGCCCTGGTTCTTGTGGGAGCGGATGCTCGGACGGCACTTTTCGGTACCGGTTCCGCGGTTGTGGAGTCCGCGTCCTTTTCTTCCTGCGGAAGATTTTCCACGGTAGACCCGTCCACGGGTGGTTGCAATCCAGGCAAGGTTCTTGTCGGCAAGAACTGCGGGGCTGCTGCGGTCTACGAGGATTACTTCGAAGTATTTGCACTTTCCGTCCTGTCCAACCCAGTAGGAGTTTAAGACTTCCATGTTCGGGTAGCGGTCCTGTGCGCGTTCTTCTGCGATGGTCTGCAGGTTCTTTCCGGGGGTTGCTTTGCGCATTCCCATACGGTTGGTTCTGCGTCCGCGGATGTACCGTGATTTTCTGCGGCCACCGCGGCGGATGGATGCACGAACGACGATGATGCCCTGCTTGGCTTTGTAGCCGAGTGCGTGGGCGCGGTCGATACGGGTCGGGCGCTCGATACGGACGACGGCACCCTGACGGCGCCATACCTGCATTCTCTCCCAGAGGAGTTTCTTTACACCGGAGTCTGCGGGTTTTTTCCACGCATCCCGAACGTATCCATACATTGATTTGGACATTTTTTCATTCACCTCAGGTTCAGCAGTTTTTGTTTCAGGGTTGCCCCAAGAAACGGTCTGCCACATTCCTGTGATATACAGCTGCCCTTTACGGGACAGCTATAAACTCTCTATTATTGGATGTATGAGGTATAAAATAGTGTGGGAGAATGGGGCGGGATTTGCTCCAAAAGTCTGAAATAAAAAAAACTCTGACTTTGGTTTTTCTTGGGTAACCACGGAACACACTGAATAGAAGGAGTTCCACCAAAAATGTGATGTGAAGAAAGTACTTTGTAGTTTTTCTGGACGGTGTAGATGAGTTAGTGGTGAGTGGGCAGAATGGGAAAAGAAAACGCAGATAACGCAGATGCGCCTAACGGCGCTGCTTCGCTCATCGCATTTGCTCTTCGTCGCTCGCCATCCCGTCCGAGCGGACGGGTGGCGTTGCTATCGCAAGCGCGACGGCAAATGCTCGCGAAGCTCCCACTCATCCCTTATCCTGCACCAGCTTCGCGAGCATTTTTAGCTGCGTTTGCGACAGCAACGAGCAACCGCCCGGC